>CAMTOW010000001.1 GCA_947074245.1 uncultured Bacteroidales bacterium
CAGACTTAGGATCTGGTGCCGCGAGGCGTGGGGGTTCGAGTCCCTTCATCCGCACGAAAGTGCGACAAAGCCGTTCAGATATTCTGAACGGCTTTTTTGTTATATCCCCTCCCTTCGTGTTTTGTAAAAATATTTTCATATTTTTGCAAAAAAAACACTTATGAAGCGATTGTTGATCATCACAGCATTAATGGGTTGTATGCAGACCCTGTTTGGCCAGAAAGGAAGTTCTCAGTTTGGATTCGTCGGAGGATATGAGCGATTCACCGAAATCGGATATAAAGACGGATATAACGTCGGAATCGAATTCAAGCATTATGTAAAAGACAGAATCTTCGTAGTGGGTAATTTTCATGCCGGCGTCAATGACGGATCGGTTCATACGACATTCTCCGGATACAATGAAAGCGTGCATACCCTCGATCTACGCAATTCCGTACATGATTATATGCTCGGGTTCGGGCTCGGATATGATGTCTTGAGCATCGGCCGTCATAAGATCTATATTCAGGCAACTGCCGGATTAGGAAACACCGATCGGATTCAGCAGTATGCCAAACTTGAAATGGAAAATGGCCATGAATATCGTTCGATCGTAGATAATCAGCAGAAATATACCAAATGGGCGCTTACGACCGGAGCCGGTTACGATTTCAGAGTTATGGATTGGCTGGCAGTAGGTATCAACTATACGGGTTTTCGCGTAGGTAACAATTACAACAACGGATACAACCTGAAGGTCAGCTGGCTTTTCTGAGCCGGCAATACAATTCTGCCTCATCCCCATTAGCTCTATATACCCTAACCGAGCGAACATGAAAGAACCATTTTCCGAGTTAATCCCTCTACTGAATAGTTTCTGGACCGAAGATTACGCGAACACAATGGTAAGTCTCGTCAAAGATCGGAACTTCGAAACCCAATTGTATCGGTTGGTTTTCGAAGTTTACGACCTCGGGCTTGCACCCAAAGACGAAAATGCCGTCGCATTCCGCAGCGCATACGTTTTGGAACACCTCATCGAAAGCGATTCGGAAGTAAAGGAATCGCTGCGCAAAACGATTTATCGCGATTTTCCGAAAATCAGGAATGAAAGCGCGAAGCGCCATTTTTGCAATATCCTATTGCTCCTCTTGAACGACGAAGTGCCTCCTCGGCAGGAAGCCGAATTAATCGTAAATGCCTGTATGGAATGGATTGAAAAACCGAAAACGAAGATTGCCGTTTTGGTCAATGCGATGGAGGTGATCTTCAAACTCCGAAAAACAACCCCCGACATCGAAGAGATGATCCCCGATCTCCTGTTTCTGATCCGACGCGATTCCACGCCCGGAATCGAAAGCAGAATCCGAAAATGGCGAAAAGCCGGTTATTTATAGGAACAAGTGTCGATCGTCACCGGTTTTTATGCCGACTTCCGTCTATATGATCCCCAAAAAGCTATCCGGTTTCTTTTCTTCCGGTTTCGGAGGAATCGGTTTCATCGGATTATTGGCATCGGTATGCGGCCATACGTTATATTGGAACTGAGCCAACCCGAACGCCGGCACACACATCATGATCTGTTCGAACATGATCGATTGAATACGTTCATAATCCGCCCAAACCGTAGTTTTGATAAAAAACAGCAATTCGATCGGAATCCCCGCTCCCGTCGATTCCACCTCGCGAACGATCAGATAAGGTTGATTCGTGATATCCGGGTCATGCTCCATATACAGAATCAGCCATGCCCGAAACAGTCCCAGGTTGGTACGTAACAACGGATCGTTGTCCGTCCGGAAAGCCAGGAATTTCTCATACCCCTCATCCCCGATGAAACTCTTGATATGCGGATCCGCATAGAGTTTATCCAACAGGGCGTCATCGGTCTGTTTCACCGTCGATACATCCAGCAGAATCGATTTATTGACGCGTCTCACTCCCGCTTCCAGCATTCCGCTCCAGTTCTGGAACGATCCCGTCAGTAATGAATAGCAAGGCACATAAACGAAGGTATTGTCGAAGTTCTGCACCTTTACCGTCAGAATATTGATTTCCAGTATATTTCCGTTGGCATTGCTGTTGGGCACCGTTATCCAGTCGCCGATCTTCAGCATATTATTGTGAGCCAACTGAATACCGGCGATAAACCCGAGCAACGTATCCTTAAAGATCAGAATCAATACCGCCGCGAACGCACTCAGTCCCGTAATCACCTCCTTCAACTTCATGTTCATGATCAGACCCACGATCACGAGCACCATTACGATCTGTATGATCATCCGTCCCATATCCACTACTCCTTGATACGGACTGCTGGTCAGCTCATGCCGCTCGAGGTAGTAATCGAATCCGGCGCATAGGATCGAGATAGCGATACGCGCCGCGATGATCGTCAGATAAATGTTGATAACGATTTCCAGAATGTTGAGAAGTTTCTGATAGTCGGACGTAAATGCCAGCGGCAGCAGAATCAAAACCATCAACGGAGGAATGAACTCGAAGAGCCGTTCGAAGAATTTCCGGTTATAAAGAAATAAATCCCACTTGGTTTTCGTATGGGTCACGATATAGTGAA
Source organism: uncultured Bacteroidales bacterium (assembly GCA_947074245.1). Classification (GTDB taxonomy): domain Bacteria; phylum Bacteroidota; class Bacteroidia; order Bacteroidales; family JAUNSR01; genus JAUNSR01. Next base: position 2,561 of record CAMTOW010000001.1, read on the forward strand.
CGATTCGGATCAGCAGTTTCGAGAAAAGCAGATAACACAGATATGCTACGATGATGATCATAATGAGCACCATGATTCGATCCCACATATCGGCACGCGAACCTGAGAACCCCAACTGTGTCAACAAGGTTTTTACTTTCTGAAATATGATGTCCGAAAACGGAGGTTTCTGTATGACTTCCAAAAACATAATCTACTTATTTAAAATAAATAACCCAAGTGTCCGTTAGATTGTTCTCTATCGGAGCAAAAGTAGTCAGGGGTTTTTCAATCCGATGCCCGGGGTTAATGAATCCGCCGCCTGCTCATTTTTCAACAACCGCGTGAGACATTCGTTTTTAACCGCCATCTAACGCATGTTCGCTGCCGATTAAACATTCGTTTCGAGGAGTGTTAACGCATGTTCGGACGCCTTTTAATCGATCCGGGTCAGGCAGGTTTATCCTTTTATCCGGTAACCTTTCGGTCGAAGTGGTTTGACGGAATGATTTTAGTCGATTCAAAACATGTTTATCGAAATGTTCTGTCGGTTCGATTACGAGCGATTTGCGAGCCTCATCCGTCTGAATCCGAAATTTCCATTTCGCGACCATGCCATTGTTCCGATCATCAAGCGATAAAAACCCCGTCAGCCGGATTTAAGTGTATGAGATACAAAGGAAAAAGAAGACATTTCATTTTGTAAATCATCTTGAAAAATTTTGAGAATAGGTGCATTTCTTTAAATTTGCACCCTCCCCCGAAAAAAATTTAGTTAACCATAAACACATCCACACACACACCATGAAAAGATACCTCTGCGTAACTTTTATTTTCTTATACTCAATCGCTGCTTTTTCTCAAGACATATTCCACGAAGACACCGAAGTGGCATTGAGGAAACTCGATTCGCTGGTTTTGAACAATGAGATGTATGTCAAAGAGAAAAGTAATAAGCTGAATCATCTCAAGAGAATAGACCATGCGCTCACTCCGGAAGAACGCTATTGGAAATACAAAAACATCTATCAGGAATACAAAGTTTTCAACAGCGATTCGGCACTCGTCTGGCTCGAAAAAGCCAATGGGTTGGCGAAAGGATTACGGATGGAGAAAGAAGTGCTTCGCAACCGGATCGAGAAAGGATACGTGTTGGCCGCGACCGGTCTGCTCGTTGAATCGATGGATCAGATGAAAGGAATCAATTCGGCGACGCTACCCGATGAGATCTGCAAAGAGTATTACAGTGAGATGTCGTACCTGTACAGCCATCTTCATCAATATTCGATGAGCGATAACCCCGAAATCCATCCGGGCATGCGCAACTACTATCAGATCCAGCAACTCACCTACATCGACAGTCTGCAACAATCCATCACTCCCGAAGATGAAGACTACCTGTGGTATATGGCCTGGAAATATCGGGAGACCGACAGTCTGGGGTATTACCGTCGCCGTTTGGAAGAGGAGCTGACGGGCAAATACCACGACGAACGAAAAGACGCCATGCTTCTGTACGCGCTCGCCCATCTCTATTACGAAGAGAACGACCCTACGGCCCATATCAATGCGCTCGCCTATTCGGCCATGGCCGACATTCGTTACGCCAACCGCGAGATCGCTTCGCTTCAGGAACTGGCCTATACCCTTTTCCGAAACGGCGATATCGACCGATCTTATACCTACATCAGCCTTTGCCTGAAAAACTCACAGATTTATAAAGCGCGTATCCGAGCCATTGAGATCGGTAATCTGATGGACGCCATCTATAAGATGAATATGGAGCGAAATCTGAATCGCGAAAAAAAATTGAGAGTCAGTTTTCTTGCGCTGCTGATTATCGCACTGATTGCCGGGATCGCCATCGTGATCATCGCCATTCAGTTTAAAAAGCTGCGTGGTTCGCATCTGGCGCTCAAAACCAGCAACGACCTGTTGAACCGAAACGTGGTTCAGCTGACCTCGACCCAACAGGAACTGGAATGTGCCAACCTCAAGCTGAAACACCTCAACGGCGAAATGCGCGAATCCAATCGGGTGAAAGAGGAATACATCGGTCATGTGTTTAACCTCTGCTCCGATTATCTTTCAAAAATGGATCAGACCCAGAAAAGCCTGAAGCGTAAGTTAAGTTCGGGCAAAAAAGAGGAATTGGCCGCCTGGTTCGATTCGCCGATCCTCATCGAAAAAGAGGTGAAGGCATTCTATCACAATTTCGACGCGATCTTCCTCAACCTCTACCCCGACTTCATCGAAGAGTTCAACAAACTGTTGCGACCGGAAGAACGGATCGTATTGAAAAGCAACGAGCTTCTGAATACCGAACTTCGCATCTACGCGCTGGTGCGTCTGGGAATCAACGACAGTACCAAGATCGCCGAATTCCTGCGCATCTCCGTACAGACGGTTTACAACAACCGATTACGCATCCGCAACAAACTCATCATCCCGAAAGAGGAGTTCTCATCGCGACTTCAAAAGCTCGGAACCATCAATCTTTCGTAAAAAAGCTTTACCCGACAGGCTACTTCAGCTTACTTTTTACATCTACACACACAACACCAAAACACTACTAATCAGCATATTGTAAAATATGCTGATTTACTTTTATGCCTTACTGACAGGATCAAAGAGCATTCGCGTGAAATATCTTTGTCATATCCATTTTTCATTAATCATACCATGTCGGTATAACCTTAATTTCTAATCTACGACTTATGACAAGTAATTCGATTCATTGCCATTATCCTCCGCGGAGGATGCTGCTTGTTTATCTATTATTATTCTTCGGAATGAATGCGATCGCTCAGACGATCACCGTAAAAGGGACAGTCAAAGAGGCATCGGGTGAACCCATCATCGGAGCCAATGTCCTGGAAGTAGGCACGACCAACGGCGCGACGACCGACTTCGACGGAAACTTCCAATTAACTACCTCCCCTAATGCGATCCTGAAAGTATCGTATGTAGGCTACAAAGAAAAAACGGTTCAGGCAAAAGAATCGCTCACCATCATCCTTCAGGAAGACAGCGAAGCGCTGGATGAAGTGGTCGTAATCGGCTACGGCGTTCAGAAAAAAAGCGTCGTTACGGCATCCATCGCCCGCGTTGGCGAGCAGGAACTGGGCAAAGTGGCTCCCGTCCGAGTAGACAACGCCCTGAAAGGACTCGCTGCCGGCGTGACGGTAACATCCGCTTCCGGACAACCGGGTGAAGGATCCCGGATCCGAATCCGCGGTGTGGGAACCATCAACAATTCCGATCCGCTTTATATCGTAGACGGAATGCCGATCGACGGAGGCATCGATTACCTGAATCCGAACGACATCGCCAGCATCGAGGTGCTGAAAGACGCCGCTTCGGGTGCGGTATACGGTGCTCGTGCCGCCAACGGGGTGATCCTGGTAACGACCAAAAGCGGAAAAGAAGGAAACGCCCGCGTAACGTATGATTTCTCATACAGCCTTCAGAACCCGTGGAAACACCGTTCGGTTCTGGATGCGACCGAATATGCCCTTTTGATGAACGAGGGGTATATGAACGCCGGTTACGCGCCCAAATATGCCGATCCGTACAGTTACGGAAAAGGTACCGACTGGCAGAAAGAAACCTTCAACCGCAACGCGCCGATGCAAAATCATCAGGTAAGCGTCAGCGGAGCGAGTCCGAAAACCAACTATTACCTTTCGTTCGGGTACTTCAAACAAGACGGTATCGTGGGTGGTGATTACGACCGCTCCAATTACGAACGTCTGACGATCCGCTCGAACGCCTTGCAGAATCTGTATGAAACAAAAGATCGCAACTGGCTCAACAAAGTGCAGCTGGGCGTGAATGCCTCTTATGCGCATGTCAAATCGAAAGGGATCGGAACCAACTCGGAGTTCGGTTCGGTATTGGGTTCTGCCCTTGCCCTCTCTCCGATCATTCCGGTTTATGCCGAAGATGAAGCCGCTACCCTGGCTCAATATGCCGGAATCTCCGACTTTACGCCGGTTTATTCGCCCGACGGTCGTCTTTACTCCATCGCCGGTGTCGATTACAATGAAATCACCAATCCGCTCGCACAGTTGTCCCTACCGGGATCGCAAGGCTGGAGCCACAAGATGGTATCCAACTTCTTCGCGGAGATTCAAATCTGGGACAATCTGAAATTCCGCTCATCGTTCGGCGCCGACCTTTCGTTCTGGGGCAACGATGCGTGGATGAAAAAATACTATCTGACCGCCAACAACAAAGCACCGCGTTCGTGGGCGCAAAGCGATATGAGCCACGGTTACGTCTGGCAATGGGAAAACGTATTGTCGTATGACAAGAGTTTCAACGGACACGCCATCACCGTAATGGTAGGACAATCGGCGAAGAAAAGCACCGGCCAGACGGTGGGCGCGTTCAATTACGATTTGATCGAAGAGGATCCCGATCGCGGCAACCTGGGCTTCACGTCCGGATTGCGTGAGAACGGCGACGTGAACGGTTGGGGATATGTACACGCTCCCCACTCGATGGCATCTTACTTCGGCCGGGCTAGCTACAACTACGACGAACGCTATATGGCGCAGGTAACGGTCAGAAGAGACGGTTCGTCCAATTTCGGTCCGAAAAACAAATGGGCGGTATTCCCGTCTTTCTCGTTGGGTTGGAACATCACCAACGAACGTTTCCTTTCGGAACGCCCGACCTGGCTGTCGAACATGAAGCTACGCGGATCATGGGGTAAAAACGGAAACGAAGCGATCGGAGCCTTCAAATACATGGCATTGAGCCAACAGGGCAACAACTACCAGTTCGGCGAAGATTCGAAAGTGGTGATCGGTACCAAACCGAGCATTCTTGCCAACAAAGGGATCCGCTGGGAAGAAAGCGAGCAGGTAGACATCGCTCTCGACCTTGCCTTCTTCAACAACGCGTTCACCTTCACGGTGGATTACTACAATAAGAAAACCAACGGAATGTTGATCGAGATGCCGATTCCCAACTATGTGGGCGAATCGAAACCTTGGGGGAACGTCGGCAAGATGAGAAACCGGGGTGTGGAATTCGAAGCGGGCTATCGCGTGAAAGCGGGCGACGTGAATCTACGTTTCAACGGAAACGCATCGTATCTGAAAAACAAACTGATCAACTACGGAAACGAAGCGGGATACCAGAACCTGGACAACATTCAGGGCGTAGGCGCAATCACACGTGCACAGAACGGACTTCCATTCCCGTATTTCTATGGATTCAAGACAGCCGGAATCTTCCAGAACATGGATGAGATCCGCAACTATACGACGACAGACGCGAATGGCAATAAAGTGATGATCATGCCGGACGCCGTTCCGGGAGACGTCCGTTTCGTGGATGTGAACAACGACGGGATAATCGACGAAAATGATAAGACCAACATCGGAAAAGGGATGCCCGACTGGACCTACGGACTGAATGTGTCTGCCGACTGGAAAGGTTTCGATTTCAGCATGCTTTGGCAGGGAACAGCCGGAAACAAAGTGTATGACGCGACGCGACGCACCGACATCTCCAGCACCAACCTACCGTCGTATATGATCGACCGCTGGACCGGCGAAGGGACTTCCAACTCGATCCCTCGTTTCGTGATCGGCGACCAGGTCAACTGGCAATCGTCCGACCTGTATGTGAAAGACGGTTCTTACCTGCGCCTGAAAAACATCCAGTTGGGTTACACCGTGCCTCAACGCATCACTCGCAAATTCTTCGTAAACAGCCTGCGCATCTATTTCGCAGCTGAAAATCTGGTAACACTGACCAAATACGACGGTTTCGATCCGGAGATCTCTTCCGGCGGCACATCGCTCGGCGTAGACCGCGGTATCTATCCGCAAGCCAAAGTATATACGTTCGGTCTGAACCTGAATTTATAATCTCAAAAAAATTATTCCATGAAAAAAGCAAAATATATTCTGTTATCGGCCTTCGTGTTGGGTCTAACCGGTTGTTCGGATGACTTCCTGACCATCAAATCGCCCGATCAGATCTCCATCGACGAATACTACAACAGCGACGCGCGCATCTTCGAAGCATTGGTAGCCGCATACGATCCGTTGCAATGGCCCGACTGGGGAATGGGCGAATACAACCCGCCACTGATCATGAGCGACATCATGGCCGACGACATCTGGGTAGGCGGAGCGAACATGACCGACAACCAGAACTGGCATCTGATGGCCAATTACAGCGCCTTATCCGACAAAGTGATCGGCGGCATCTGGACCGGATATTATTCGGGAGTGAACCGATGCAACAACGTGATCTATTATATGGACGGCGTAAAAGCGATCACCGAAGCCAAAAGAGAACTGTATCTGGCCGAAGCGAAAGTATTGCGTGCTTACTATTACAATACTCTGTGGAAATTTTGGGGCAACCTGCCCTTCTATACGGTCAATCTGGAGTTTCCGTATATCGCCGATCAAAGCAGCGCGGATGTGGTTTACGAAGCGATCATCGCCGATCTGGACGATGCGATCGCCAACGGCAACCTGCCGATGAAAGCGACTTCCGAGACATTCGGCCGGGTTACGAAAGCGATGGCCTATATGCTCTATACCGAAGCGGTGATGTATCAGAAAGACAACAGCCGCTACCCGAAAGCACTCGGCTATATGAAAGAGATTATCGAAAGCGGACAGTATCAGCTTGAAAGCGACTATAACAAGATATTCACCAACGAAGGCGAATGGGGAAGCGAATCGATCTGGGAAGTCAATTACAAAAGCGTGGGAGCAGCTCGTTCGTGGAACTCGCCACTCGTATCGGGAGGTACCGTCGTGCCACGTCTGATCAGCCCCAACGGATGGATCGACGGAACCGATTCGAGAGACAACGGCTGGGGATTCTGCCCGGTACGTCTTGAAGCGCTGAATGCCTTCGAAAGCAACGATACGAGACGGGACGCAACGATCTTCGACGCCCGCGGGAAATCGTATAATCCGCGTTTTCAGGATACCGGTCTTTGGATCAACAAATACATGGCGCGTACGGGATACAATGCCGATCAGATTGCCGATGCCGACCTGAACTGGTGCAACAACCTTCGTATCTACCGATTCGCGGAAACGCTCCTCAATGCGGCTGAACTGATCAAACTGGGAGCCGGAAGCGGTGATGCCGACGGATATCTGAATCAGGTGCGCCAACGTGCCGGTCTGGAAGAAACGACCGCTTCGATCGAGAATATCTTAAACGAACGAGGACTCGAATTCATGTGTGAAGGGAAACGTTATTGGGATCTGATCCGTTCGGGAAAAGCGGCAGAAACACTCGTTCCCGACGGTTACAGTTACCGGACCCGCTCGTGGTCGGAGAATAAGAAATGGTTGCCGATTCCGCAAAGCGAGATCAACGCATCCCACGGTAAGCTAACTCAGAATAACTATTAAATCCGATATCCGATGAAAACTATAATAAGCTATCTCTCCGGCCTTTGCATGCTGATGTTCGCACTGACCGGTTGTGAAGACTCCTATATGAAGCCCGACGAAGGGCAAATCCCACTGGCAACCGAGATCGCCTGCGATATCACGGTCGATCAAAGCACCAATGAGGTGACCTTCCGGTTGAACAATCCGAAATGCAACCCGATATGGGTGTTCGACGAAAAAGATTATTCTACGGTAAACGGGCTGACCCGGGTATTCGCCGTAGCCGGAACCTATCAGGTGGAGGTGAAAATATCAAACGCACACGGTGTGAGCGACGGTTCGATCCGAAAAGAATTCACCGTGGAAAATACGTTGATCGACTTTTCACGCTACATCAAGATGTTTGCAGGCGACACGTCGAAAGAGTGGATTCTCGCGAAAGAGGAGTCCGGACATCTGGGTTGTGGCGAACCGGGAAGCGACGGCACGGGATGGTGGAGCGCATCGCCCAACGAGAAAGCCGAATTCGGAGTCTATGACAACGTAATGACGTTCGATACCGACCAGAAATATACGTTTGATCCGGGTGAAAGCGGCACGGTCTATGTGAATACGGGGTGTACGGGATTCGATGAGTTCAATACGACGGGAGAAGACTTCACCATGCCGATATCTGCCTCAACGGTGGATTATGACTTTACGGTGATCGGAAACGACGTTTATCTGGTATTACCTGCCAAAGCTCATTTGCCTTATATACCGAACGACGCGATCTATCAGACGCCGATGTTCAAAATCCTTTCGATGAAGAACAACCGGATCGAACTGGTGGCCGACAATCAGGAGATCGCATGGCACTATACCCTGGTGACCAAGACGCAGGAAGCATCCCGCGAGGATAAAATGGCCGGAACATGGGTTTGGGCGAAAGATCAGGCGGGACATCTGAGTTGCGGCGAACCGGGCAGCGACGGTACGGGATGGTGGAGCGCCATGCCGAACGAGAAAGAGAAATTCGGAATCTACACCCATACGTTCACATTCGGAGCTGACGGCTCGTACACCTTCAATCCGGGCGAAAGCGGAACGTTTTATGTGAACAAGGACTGTACGAAATTCCCGGAATACAACACGAGCGGAGAAGACTTCAACGTACCGACCGACATTCAGAAAGGAACCTGGAAATTTACGGATGAGGGCGCCGACACTTATTTAGAATTCCCGGCTCAGACCATCGTAGGATATGTAGCGAACGACTTGGCATGGGATACTCCGAAATTCAAAGTGTTGTTGCAGACTGAAACGGATTTGAAGTTCGTCATCGATAACGGCGAAATAGCTTGGCAATATCATTTTGTGAAGGAAGGAAGCGGAGATGGCGACGGCGATATCGACGACGATACCAATTGGGATCCGACCTCATCGTTCAACCTATGGAACGGATGCACATTCACCAACTCGTTCTACTACGCTCCCGACTGGGCGCAGATCGCCGATCCGGAGTTGACCGTTAACGACAAGAGTTATGTGATCAGCCTTCCGCAGGCTACTTTCCAGCAATGGCAGGCACAAGTATTCTTCCATACATCGCTGAGCGCGGCGAGCGACAAATCCTATGACTTCCGCTGCGTGCTGAATTCGAATCAGGATCTGTCGAACATAACCGTCAAACTATTCAAGAACGGAGACAACGATACGTTCTTCTTCGCCAAAGTCATTTCACTGACCGCCGACGAGGATTACGATTTCAAAATGCCGAAAATGGCGGGACTGGATATCGATAAGATCGACCTGGTATTCGACTTCGGAGGCAATCCGGCGAATACGACCGTAACCGTCAGTGAGGTATTGCTGAAAGACGCAACGCAAAATTAAACAGAATCAAACCCGGGAAAGGAGCGACCCGACAGGGGCTCCTTTCCTTATCACCATGAAATTATGAAAAAGATGAACTTATGCCTTTTCCTTCCGCTCGCACTGACATTTTTCGGATGCGACAGCAACGATGATACGACAAAAGGCTCTCAAGATATACAATTGAATTTCTCTCTTTCGGAAATCAACGCCGATCAGGAGGAGATGACCACGGGAATCCATGTAAGCGCAAACCGGGAATGGAGCGTTTACAGCAACGAAGAGTGGATCTCCTGCACCCCGAATTCGAGCATACATCCGGAAGAAACGGTACAGGTGACGGTCGGTGAAAACAACTCGTTTGATGCCCGAAAAGGAAGCGTGGTATTCCGGTCGGGGAAAAAGAGGGGAATCATTCCGGTGGTCCAGAACGGGAAGCCGTTCAACAACGAACATTCCGCTTATGTGCCTGAAGGATATTCGATGGTATGGAATGATGAATTCGAATCGGGTACGCGTCCCAATACGCAGACCTGGAGTTATGAAACAGGCGATAACGGATGGGGCAACAACGAACTTCAACATTATATCGACGGTTCGGTAAACGGAGAAGATCTGGCGACCGTATCCGACGGAATCTTCAAGATCATCGCCAAGAAAATCGACGGGACGGTCTACTCGATCCGCATCAACTCGAAAGAGAGTTGGAAATACGGCTATTTCGAAGCTCGCCTGAAATTGCCTTCGGGGAAAGGCACCTGGCCGGCTTTCTGGATGATGCCGAAAAACTTCACGTCCTGGCCGGAAGACGGAGAGATCGACATTATGGAGGAAGTGGGTTACAGACCGAACTGGGTTTCTTCGGCGATCCACACGAAATCTTATAATCATTCCATTAATACGGAGAAAACAAATGAGATGCTGTTGGAAACGGCTCAGTCGGAATTCCATGTATACGCACTGCGATGGACCAAAGATTATATCAAGACGTATGTAGACGGAAAGAACATCTTCACGTTCAACAACGATGGAAACGGAGAAAAAGACACCTGGCCTTTCGATCAGCCATTTTATCTGAAGCTGAATCTTGCCTGGGGTGGAAACTGGGGAGGTGCGCAGGGAGTCGACGAGTCGGCTTTGCCGGCGGTTTATGAGATTGATTATGTACGTGTTTATCAAACAAACGAATAAAAGAGATATTGGAGTATGAGAAGATCAGGAGCATTTGCTGCTTTAGGATTAGCATTGATTTTTACAGGGTGTAAGAAAGCACAATCAACCCCGGAAGATCTTTTTATTGAAAACCTGCTTTCGCAGATGACGATCGAAGAGAAAATCGGACAGATGAATCAGGTATCGTGGGGAGACTGGAACGAAATGGCGCGTAAAGGAGAGATCGGCTCGGTATTGAACCTGACCGACCTCTATGCGATCAATGAGATGCAACGCTGTGCCATCGAGGAGTCTCGTTTGGGTATTCCGGTTTTGGTCAGCCGAGACGTGATTCACGGTTACCGCACTATGATGCCGATTCCGCTCGGACAGGCGGCCACGTTCAATCCCGAGATCGCCCGCAAAGGAGCACGGGTCGCTGCCATCGAGGCAACAGCCGAAGGGATCCGATGGACATTCGCTCCGATGGTGGATATCAGCCGGGATCCCCGTTGGGGACGCATCGCCGAAAGTTGCGGTGAAGACGCATATCTGACTTCGGTGATGGGCGCGGCGATGGTAAAAGGATTTCAGGGCGACAGCCTGAACGACCCGACATCGATGGCGGCGTGCGTGAAACATTTCGTGGGGTATGGAGCAGCTGAGGGAGGGAAAGATTACAACTCGACCAAACTGACCGAAAACGAACTGCGTAATGTTTACCTGCCACCTTTCGAAGCAGCTTGTAAAGCGGGATCGGCAACCTATATGACTTCGTTCAACGACAACGACGGAATACCCTGTACGGCAAACGAATTCATTTTGAAAAACGTATTGCGTAACGAATGGCAATTCGACGGATTCGTCGTTTCCGATTGGGCATCGGTAGCCGAGATGGTTCCGCACGGTTTCGCGGCAGACAACAAGGAAGCGGCGATGAAAGCGGTAAAAGCGGGTGTGGATATGGAGATGGTGAGCGGCACGTATGCCGCTCATATCAAAGAGCTTCACAAAGAAGGAAAAGTGGACAAGAAACATCTGGATGATGCGGTTCGGAATATCCTTCGCGTGAAATACAGACTGGGGCTTTTTGAAAATCCGTATTTCGATCCGGAACAGAAAGTGGCTTATGTGCCCGAACACCTGGAGGTAGCCCGTCAGGCTGCGACCGAGAGCGCGATCCTTTTGAAGAATGAAAATCGCACGTTGCCATTGGATGAGAAAAAGATTCGGAATCTGGCGATCATCGGCCCCATGGCAGACGCTCCGTATGAGCAGATGGGTACCTGGTCGTTCGACGGACAGAAAGAATATACCGTCACTCCGCTGACTGCCATCCGCGAGATGGTAGGCAACAAGGTGAATGTGATTTATCAACCGGGACTGGATTTCAGCCGTGATAAAGATAAGAAAGGATTCGGAGCGGCGCTGACAGCGGCTAAACAGGCAGACGCGGTGGTGGTATTCGTCGGAGAAGAAGCGATCCTTTCGGGAGAAGCTCATTCCCTGGCGGATCTGAATCTGGTCGGTGCTCAGAAAGAACTGGTTCGCGCCTTGTCAGAAACCGGCAAACCGCTCGTAACGGTGGTGATGGCAGGACGTCCGCTTACGATCGGCGAAGAACTGGAAAGAAGCCATTCGGTGCTTTACTCGTTCCATCCCGGAACGATGGGCGGCCCTGCCTTGGCGGATCTGTTATTCGGGAAAGCCGTTCCGAGCGGAAAGACACCGGTTACGTTCCCGAAAATGGTGGGACAGATTCCGGTTTACTATAATCATAAGATGACCGGACGTCCGGCATCCCGTCAGGAAACATTGATGGATGCCATTCCGGTGGAAGCGGGTCAGACATCGCTCGGATGTACCAGTTTTTATCTGGACGCAGGTTTCGATCCGCTGGTTCCGTTCGGATACGGATTAAGCTATACGACATTCGCGTACGATACGCCTCGCCTCAACACGAATCAGTATGGAAAGAACGACGTAATCAAAGCGACCTGTACGTTGACCAATACGGGTGATTACGAAGCGACGGAAGTCGCGCAGCTGTATGTCCGCGACATGGTTGGCAGTCTGACCCGTCCGGTGAAAGAACTGAAAGGATTCCAGCGTGTAACCTTGAAACCGGGCGAAAGCAAAGACGTAACGTTTGAACTTCCGGTGGAGGAACTCGCTTACTGGAACATCGATATGCAACACAAAGTAGAGGAAGGTGATTTTCAATTGTGGATCAATACCGACAGCCGCAGCGGTGACGCCGCTCCGTTCCGGGTTATTGAGACCATTTAAGAGACGTTGATTGAGTAGACAACCAGGGTGCCTAAAGGATTAGGCACCCTGGTTTCGTTATGGAAAAAGAAAAGGCTGAATTTCGAATATGAAATTCAGCCTTTTCAAGTATTAACAACAAACAAATCAATCCCTCTTATTTGATCAGGACTCTGTCATATCCTTGTATGACGGAGTCGGTTTAATTTTCTTCCAGATAAAGCACACGACTCGCATAATCGTTGAGCTTGTGATAATCCACGTTGTGCGTATAAGGTATTTCCAGTCCGTTCGCCATCAGATAGGCTCCCGAATATGACTTTCCTTCGAAAGGAAGCGGCTCGTTGTCGATCCGATTCAATTCTTTGACAGTATATCTTTTCTCCGGATCCAGACCGGCCATTCTTACTTTCGGCAGATGTTGATTGCAGAAAGTCTCGGTTTTCCACCAGTAATAAACGGCACGATTCTTTTCGGGGGTGACATACATCAGCGATGCGACTCCTTTCTTATCATACGGAGACATTAGGCGATACAGATCGCCGAACTGAACGACATCGCGAATCTCTTTGTATTGACTGATCGCCTTGCGGCACAATGCGATCTCCTCATCATTCATATTTTTCGGCTGGATCTCCATACCCAAACGGCCGCTCATCGCGACATCAATCCGGTATTTCAAAGGAATGGTCCGGAACGTCTGATGATTGGGTGCGGCACTGATGTGAGAGGCCATCGCAATCGCCGGGAAGAAATAGGAAGTGCCCCATTGCATATAGATGCGTTGCAGGGCATCGGTATTGTCGCTTACCCAGAACTCGTCGAAATAAGGCAATACCCCGTAATTGGCGCGACCGCCTCCGCTGGCACATGCCTGAATGGTCAGATCGGGATAGTTGGCACGGATCCGCTGACAGATCTTTTCGAACCCGCGGTGGTATTCGATATACAGATGACTCTGTTTGTCTTTTGTCAGGTAATTGGAGCCATGATTCATCACGGCCATGTTGGCGTCCCATTTGATGTAATCGATCTCCGGATAATTGGTCATGAGCGTATCGACCAGATCATAGATGAAATCTTGCACTTTGGGGTTTGCCAGATCAAGGACGACCTGCGTACCCCCGCGCCCCAATACCAATTCCCGTTGAGGAGCCTCGATTACCCATTCGGGGTGTTTTTCGAAAAGTTCGCTGGTCGTATTGGCCATTTCCGGTTCAATCCAGATTCCAAACCGGATATCGTGTTTTTTGGCGTTGTCGATCAACCCTTGTATTCCGTTCGGAAGTTTGCGGGTATCCACGATCCAGTCGCCAAGCGAAGAATTATCGGTCAGACGCGGATATTTATCACCGAACCAGCCGTCGTCCATCACGAACAACTCACCTCCCATCGAGGCGATATCGCTCATCATCTGATCCATCCCGGTTTCGTTGATATCGAAATACACGCCTTCCCAGCTGTTCAATAAAATCTTACGCGGCACATCGCCGTGGGCTAGCTTATGGTTTCGTCCCCATTTGTGGAAGTTACGACTTGCGCCGCTCAATCCTTCCGAACTATACGTCAAGGCCAATGCGGGAGTAGCGAAGATTTCTCCTTTAGCCAGTTCATAAGAAGAGTTTTCCTCATTGATGCCTGCAAAAAAATGATGGTACTCGCTATCATCGGTATCGACACGGAGTTTATAGTTTCCACTGTAACACAAAGCCGCTCCGATCACGTTTCCGTAATTTTCCTGCGGACGACCGTCGAGCGAGAACATGACTTCTCCATGCGCGGTATGGGAATTACGGACTCCGTCTTTGTTTTTTATGATTTTCATTCCGGGCGCAAGCGGCTCCTGGGCTACGATTCCTTCATTCGCCCATGAACCATATAAACTGGAAAGCCAGACTTCGCCCCTGCGGATGGGCAGATAGCCGGATGAAAACTGATTCAGCAGAACCGATTTCTTTTCGGAATGGGAAACTTCGGTCCAGGTCTCAATGACATCCGCATCCTGATAAGCTTTATAAAACACATTGAGGTAAAACGGATATATTTTGTCTTTCAGAGCGATGCGGGTTACCGTCGAATTGGAGAGCGTATCGGTATTCACACCCGAAACGATCAGATCCAGGGTCATGTTTCCGTCACCATGACGGACAGCCATCGCCGTTTCGGTAGGACAATTCAGCCCATATACGGGATAAGCCGCATAAGACGCTCCGCCTGCGAGTTGGTTCAGATCCTGATCATTGAGGCGATTGCCATAATAAATGAATTTCATTTCATTCCCGGCAGGTGCCGAAAGAATCAGTGAGGTATGGGGAGTATTGACCGAAATCGTATCGGCAAAAAGAACTCCGTGAGAACAGACCATA
This sequence comes from uncultured Bacteroidales bacterium, assembly GCA_947074245.1. Lineage (GTDB taxonomy): Bacteria > Bacteroidota > Bacteroidia > Bacteroidales > JAUNSR01 > JAUNSR01. The sequence continues at coordinate 17,565 of CAMTOW010000001.1, forward strand.
CCCAATAATAAAAGAGATGAATTTATCTTCATACGATGCATTAGTATTAAGGTTGCATTAGCACTTTGATTTACCGATTGCGAATATATAACATGATTTGAAAATCAGGCAATAATGATACATTCGGGAAATAGTTTATGACAAAAGGGTATGTTTTACTCTTTTCAGAAGAACCAGTGAGCTATAAAAAAACCGCACCGACATAAATCGGCGCGGTTGAGCCCGGATGACCCGGAAGCTTATTTCATATATTTTGCCAATACGGCATCAAGTTCCTCTCCTTTGATGTTGCGTTCTACGATTACACCATCCGGTCCGATCAGGATTGTAGACGGAATAGAACGGATTCCATAAATGTCTGAAGCGGCGCTCTGCCATCCTTTCAGGTCAGACATCTGAGGCCAGGTAATATTCAGATCCGAGACACCTTTCTTCCATGCGTCTGCACTACTGTCGAAAGATACTCCTACGATTTCCAAACCTTTTGAAGCATATTTCGAATAAGCCTCGACAACCGACGGCATATCACGACGACACGGTCCACACCAGCTTGCCCAGAAATCAACCAAAACATACTTTCCTTTGCCTGCATAATCGGACAAAGAAACCGTATTTCCATCCATATCCGGCATAGTAATCTCTGTAAACGTCGCTCCCGGCATACTACGACGAACTGCCGCCGCATGAGCCGCACTTCGTTTTCCAAATGGTGAAGCTGAGAATGCATCGGTAGACACGCTCAGGATCTCTTCGATCGTTTGTGGATCCATCGATGAAAGCTGGCGGGAAAGAGCGTAAGCCCCTACTACATTCGAATTGTTATTCTGAATGAAGTTGCGAATCTGCGTATCATAGTAAGCTCCGATCGAATCATATTTCTGATCGATCATCGCTTCTGCGTCTGCATTATACTGATCTTTGGTTTTTAATTCCTGATAAAGGGCACGAAGATCTGAAAATCCTTTTTTCTTGGCATTGTCGATTCCGACGAACGCAGTCAGCGAGTCATTGAGCGGACTGCCCGTAACCGAAGACGTTTGATCAATGACGGCACGGATATCACCGTTTTCAATCACGACAGGAACAGGACGTGAACCGGAAAAATACGGACGGAACTTCAATACTCCATAGGCAGGCTGCTCTTGTTGTCCGTTAAACGAGAATGTTCCGTTGGTAACGACAGTACTGTCGATGTTGGCATACTCCAACTTATCATTGATAACCTGAAGAAAAATAGTATCTCCTTCTAATTCCTGAGGAGCCTTACCGGCGATGTGATACGTTTTGGGAGCTGAACAGGATGCAAGCATCGCGGCCCCTAGCATGAATGTGAATAAATTGCGCATATATTTATTAAATTTTACAGATAGTCGTTATCGCAAAAATAGAAAACTTAATCAGATCCGACAAATGAAAGATCACCGACTGACGATTTCGAAGCGGATCTTCCTGCTATCGCCCGACTCATCAATCAAAAGTAATGTATAATTCCCGGCTTCGGGAGATATGGCAAGCTGGTGATTGCCGTTGGTTTCGCCTATATACCGATCGTTGAGATGCCAATACAGTGTCGCCTCCGGACGGATATGCGCGGCCTTGAATACGATATTTTCCCGTTGACCCGTAAATCCTTTCGGAAGAAAAAGCCTCATTCCATGCCGTGGATAAATGAATTCGATCTGTCTCTCATTGGAGAATTCACATCCGGGAAGTAATTCGGGAAGGGGTTCGTATCCCGGATTGGAAGAGCGAAAATACCATTCCTGAGCCGGCGGAAGAACAAACCAGTTTGCCGCGACCTGGTGTTGTGGATCGCAACAGGTTGCATTGACCCGATAATGTCTGCTTTCGTCGAGATAGATTCGCTTGTGATAGGGACACAGAGTTGTCTTTATTCCTGCGGCAGGCATATATAGCGTATCGATCCGGTCGCAATACGGACCGGCCTTATGGCCGCTCTCGCGACAGATATCCAACTCGATCAGATTCGATACCGGTTTTTCAAACCAAGACGTAGGAGGAAGCAACGAAAACGCATCGAATAAAACAGGAGCGGCGTATCCCACTCCGGTGACACCGGGCCTGCCTTCGCCGGACGCGTTTCCGACCCATACGCCTACGGTATATTCGGGAGTGATTCCGATTGCCCAGGCGTCTCTTCCCCCAAAACTGGTTCCGGTCTTCCATCCGACCTGCTTCATGCTGGAGAAACTACTCCAGTCACTTTCTTCCTCGGGACGGTTCACATCCGACATTGCCTGCAAAACAAACCATAAAACGTCTTTCTTAAAAACGATTTCCTGAATATCCGAAACAGGATTCGGTCTGCCGCTCTTTAGACCCACCGGTGGAGAGAAGGGTGACTGTGTATCCGACAATAAGTTCCGCCCCATGGATGCGTACATTCCGGTCATATCCCATAACGTTCCTTCCGCTCCACCGAGAATCAGCGAACTTCCATAATGAGAAGCAGGATGGTGTAACGTCGTCATTCCGGACGATTGCAACAAATGATGAAACCGGGTATAATCATAATCCAACAACATTCGAACCAACGGAACATTGAGCGAACGGGATATGGCACGATGGGCAGGAACGACACCGTTATAATCCTTATTATAGTTCTGAGGCGAAAAGCCGTCAATGTATAAAGGGATATCGGGAACAAGCATATTGGGCAGAAGCTGTCCGTCACTCATCATCGCTCCGTATAGAAACGGTTTGAGCAGACTTCCCGTACTCCGTTCCGCCCGGATCATATCCACTTGACGCCCCCACTGAGCATCTCCCGGCAGGGAGGAATTACCGACATACGAAAGGACTTCACCCGACGATGTATCCAAAATCAGGATCGCGATATTACGCACCTGATTTCCGGAGTAAAGCGCTGAATACCGATCGGCCAATTCGTTCACCCGAGTTTGTAAATAGGGGTCGATGGTGGAATAGATAAAACCGGCTTGATTCGTACTCCGACAACGGTTCAGAAAATGCGGAGCATAGTCCGGTAAAGGGTAAGGTCGCTGTGGCAGCGGTTCTTCACAAGATAATTCGTACGTCAGCCTGTCGATGGTATCATCTTCATAAAGCCTTTTCAAAAGCTGATTTCGTTTTTGCAGCAAACGATGCCGATTCCGGCCGGGATGGATAAGTGCGGGAGAATTAGGCAAAACGGCGAGCGTAGCACTCTCTGCCCAAGACAGCGCATCCAGGGAACGACCGAAGTAACGCCAAGCCGCACATTCGACTCCGACGATATTACCTCCGAAGGGAGCATTAGACGCGTATAAAGCGAGAATTGATTTTTTTGAATATGAACACTCCAACCGCAGAGCGATCCAAGCTTCTATGATCTTTTCATGAAAGACTCGGGCTTTACCTTTCCGGTGGAGTCGAACGAGCTGCATGGTGAGCGTACTTCCGCCGCTTACGACTTTCTTTTTTGACAGATTCTGACGGATCGCACGACCGATCGCAAGCGGATCAATGCCGAGATGGGCGTAGAAACGCTTGTCTTCGAAACGGATCAGGCATTCCGAGAATTTATCAGGAACGCGTTGTGTAGCGGGAAAACGCCATTGACCGTCTGCAGCAACACGCGCTCCGAGTAACGTTGAGTCGGCAGAAAGCAACACATCGGAAACGGGATCGGAAAACAAAGGCGACGGCAATGAAAACAGGAATAAGACCGTAAAAAACAAGAGAAAAGAAAGAAGTAACTTTCGAATAAGCTTATTCATCAAAATAAAAATTGAATATCGATAAAAACGGTTGAAAGCAATAATTAAATATATATTTAATTTTATTACTAATTTTATTTCATAATCATAAATTATAACTTAATCATAATATGAAAAATTATTCATCGCTGATTCTGATGTTTCTCATTGCTCTATTAGGAGGGTGTGAGAAAAAAGAAAATTCGTATGACAAACGTTTTTCCACTCAGGTCGTCGATTTCAACCCACTCGTGGAGGGCTATACCGAGGGAATGGTAGGAAGAGCCGCGACGGTAAACGTCTTATTCTCGGTCAATATCCCCGACAAACATCAAAGTCCGGAATTTCTGGAAAAAGTTTTTTCGATCACGCCGAAGGTTAAGGGAACGTTGTCTGTCAGAAACCGAAGAGAACTGATCTTTAAACCCAACTCGTTATTGAATCGGAATGAGAATTATACGGTTTCGATCGATTTGAAAAAACTCTTCGACACGGAAGAGAAAAGTAACCGTTTCAGTTTTTCGTTTTGGACGATTCCGCCGGAAATAAACATGAAAATAACGAACCTGAATCTGGATATCACCGAACTGGGCGATACGATATACAATATCGTTTGTCACGCGAAGACATCGGATATTGAAGATAGTCTCGTAATCCGGAATCTATTTGAGTTCAGCGAACCCGTAATCGTTAACTGGGATAAGCAAAGAAGATCGAATGACTTCCGCCTTACCGTTCAACCGGAAAAACAATATGCCAAAGGTGGGAAAATTGACGTATTCATAAAAGATAACCCGGAAGGATATCGGAAAAAGAAAATCGCTACGCTAAAAGTACCCGCTAAAAATGATTTCTCGGTGTATCAAATCGAACCTGTCACCGGGAACGATGAATATGTGAACGTGATTTTCACACGATCTCTCGATCCGGATCAGGACCTTTCCGGATTGATCGAGGTCTCGCCAAATGACAATACAACCATGAGCATCGCCGGAAACCGCCTGAAGATATGGATCGCCGATAAAAATCGATCGGACCATATCGTGCGGGTCCACGACGGTATCAGATCGACCGCAAACCGCGTTTTGAAAAAATCGGAAGTAAATAATCCGAACGATTATGTAAAAGAGGTATCGTTTCAATCGAAAAATCCATCGCTGGGATTCATTGGTAATGGATCGGTGATTCCGATTGAAGGAAACGCCATCGTGCCTTTTTACGCGACAAGCTTGCGAGGGGTAATCGTACGCATCATCAAGATTTATGAAAACAACATGGGAGAATTTCTCCAGATCAATAATCTGAATGGCGACAATCAATTGCCGCGCGTAGGCGTATTGCTATGCCGGAAAATCATCTTTCTGGATGAGATGTCTCATTATGACTTATCCGACCGAAATGCGTTTGCTCTTGATCTGAAATCTCTGATCACTCCCGAACCGGGAGCCATGTATCGGGTAATTCTGTCTTTCAATCAGGATTTGTCGGCCTTTCCGTGTGAAAACAACCGGCATATGTCGAAAAAAGAGCTTCTAGAACAGAATGCGATTATTGAAAAGAATGAAATGGAACAGTTCGGTAACGGAAACTCCTATTATTATTTCAATGATCAGGGTTGGGAAAACTACAATTGGGACGAAAGGAATATGCCTTGCAAATCGTCTTATTATGTGAATAGACAAGTTGGAAAGAACATCTTATATTCTGATTTGGGCATAATCGCGAAAAACGGTGATGCGGGAAATATGCTGGTTTCGGTTCATAACTTATCAACGGCTCGACCGGAGAAAGACGTTTCCGTATCGGTATATGATTTTCAGAATCAACTGATCGAAAGAAAGACAACCTGGGATGACGGAACGGTAGAAATTAATGTTCTGAATAAAAAACCTTATTACCTGATCGCTAAAAATAAGGAACATACGGGATATCTACGATTGGATCCGTCTCAATCGTTGTCAATGAGTACGTTTGACGTGGCCGGAGAAGAAGTGAGAAAAGGGATCAAAGGGTTCATTTATACGGATCGAGGTGTTTGGCGTCCGGGCGACTCGATCTATGTGACGTTTATCCTGAATGATCGCGATAAGGCTTTGCCGCCGAACCATCCGGTTACATTGGAATTGTTTACCCCCGATAATCAGCTTTATAAAAAGATAAGTTATCGCAGATCTCTCAATAATTTTTATTATTTCCCGATCAAGACTCCGGAGAACGGGAAGACCGGGATCTGGAACTGTCAAATATCGGTAGGAGGCGTTTCGTTCTATAAGAAGCTACGTATCGAAACGATAAAACCGAATCGACTGGAAATCGATTTGGAGTTTGATCAAAAGATATTGGAACGGAATCAGGAATTTCAAGGAAATCTGTCTTCGAGATGGTTGACGGGAGCGATGGCCAATCAATTGAAATATGATGTAACGGCAACCTTCATCCCGACCAAGACTCAATTCGACGGCTACAAAGGATATATCTTTGATAATCCCACTGCGAAATATGAAACGGAGGATATCTTGATTTCGAAAGGTATCACGAACGAGCAGGGAAAAGCCTCTTTCAACAAGACCTTGCGACTCGGAGCAACGGCTCCTGGAATGCTTCAGGGACAATTTGTATCGAAGGTTTATGAGGAGTCGGGAGAGTTCAGCGTAAGTGCTATTCAGAAAAACTACTCTCCATACACATCGTATGCGGGAATCCGAACCCCTCAGAATAGTAAAAATGCTCTTTCATTAAATACGGATCATATCTTCAACATCGCAACGGTTACGCCCGATGGAAAAGCATTGGCGCATTCTGATCTGGAGATAAAAATCTATAAGGTGGATTGGTATTGGTGGTGGAGTTCTGATTTTTCAGGAATCGCCAATTATCTGACATCAAGATATGAGAACCTGATTCGAAAGCTAAATATGGTAACGAACAAAAATGGTCTCGGGCAGTTCGTTCTGTCATTTCGAGATGAAGATTGGGGAACCTACTACATTCAGGTAAAAGATAAAAAAAGCGGACATCTGACAGGATGTATGGCTTATTTCGATGATGAATACCGCACGATGAACGGAGTGACGGATAAGGCGGTTTTGCTTTCGATTACGACGGATAAAGAGGAATACGTGCCGGGAGAAAAGATTCAGATATCGTTTCCTTCCGCGGAAAAAAGCCGAGCTTTGGTCTGTGTAGAAAACAGCGGAGGAATACTCCAACATCAGGAAGTAAATTGCCAGAAGGGAGAAACGCGCTTGACGATTGAAGCGAGCAAGGATATGGAACCGAACGTCTATATCAGTGTCAGCCTTATCAATCCGTACGCGACGACGGAAAGCGACCTTCCGATCCGGATGTATGGTGTGGTTCCGATACGCGTATGTGGTGCGGACTCACATCTGGAACCGATTATCAAATCTCCGGAGAGTGTAAAACCGAATTCTCGTTTCAATGTTACGATCAGTGAGAAAAAGGGATTACCGATGACTTATACGATCGCAGTCGTTGACGACGGATTATTGGATCTGACGCGATTCAAGACTCCTTCTCCGTGGAATGCGTTCTTTGCAAAAGAAGCTTTGAGCGTACGAACATGGGATATGTATAATTTCGTATTAGGAGCCTATGGTGGTAAAATTGAGCAGATGTTCAGCATCGGTGGAGATGACGCATTGAATAAAGGACCGAAAGCGATCATGAACCGTTTTGAACCCGTAGTCATCTATAAAGGACCATACGAGTTGAAAAAAGGGGAAAGTAAAACGATCCCGATAGATATGCCGAATTACATCGGTCGCGTGCGCTGTATGGTTGTGGCCGGTAATGAAAATGGATATGGGAATGCGGAGAAAAACATATTCGTCAGACAACCGGTGATGATTCTGGGAACATTACCGCGATTGCTCGCTCCGGGCGATGAGATTTGGGTGCCTGCTACTGTTTTTGCAATGGAAGATAATATCGGAGATATTGCGGTTGAACTCAGTTCTTCTCCTGACTTCGACGTTATCGGAAACAATCGACAAACCGTGAGCATGCAAAAAACAGGCAATAAATTGATCTGGTTTAAAATCAAGACCAAAGAAACGACTGGTGCAGGACAGATCAGCTTAACGGCAAGAGCAAAAAACAATACCTCATTATGGTGTACCGACATTGAGATCAAATCGCCGTTGACATCGGTTATGAAGATTCAGAATTATACGGTCGAAAAAGGTGAGACGGCAGACATTTCCTTCCAATCGTTCGGTCTGAATGGATCGCAGAGCGCACAGCTAGAGGTATCGGGGGTAAAACCGCTCAACTTATCCAAACGGTTGGGATATCTGCTGGATTATCCGTATTCTTGTTTGGAGCAACTTATCTCAAAAGCATTCCCATATCTGTATTTGGCGGATGTGGCTGAGTTCTCGACACAAGAACATCAGCGAATGAAAGAGACTGTCAATGATGTTTTAGGAAGATTACCTTCCTATCTGGTAGGCGGAACGGGGGGAGTTTCGTACTGGCCGGGAGGAACCAACGTGAATGGCTGGGGAACGGCATACGCGGCTAATTTCCTGATAGAAGCTACGAAAAGAGGGTATCCTATTCAACCGAGACTGATGAAACGCGTAACTGAATATATTGGAAACATTGCAAGGAATTGGAACTCGGTAGAATCACCTTATCAAAATTCGGAACAATCGACTCAAGCCTATCGACTGTATGTGTTGGCAAAAGCGGGTATGACGGAAAGCGGTGCGATGAATCGACTCAGAACATTACCGAATCTCAATCCGAATGCGAAATGGATACTGGCGCTGGCTTATGCGGAGGTTGGTCGTGATGATATTTCCAAACAGTTGATTGAATCGGCTGGAAATGACACAAACCGGACAGACGGCTGGGATTATACGTTCGGTTCGCCATTGCGTGAAATGGGATATCATTTGCTGCTTTTCACAAAACTGAAAATGAACAGGAACGCATCGGCTCTAGCTGGCACGATTCAGGAGATACTTGCTTCGCAGAATTGGTATGATACCTATGCGACTTCGACTGCGCTTATCGCAATGGCGAGATATTATGAATGGATGCCTCCGGTTAAAGAAATGAGCTTTACCTTGGCGGATGGAAGCAAAAATGACGCCATCAGTTGCAATAAAGCGTTCTGGAGCGGACCGGTAAACTTTAAAAACGGAAACGCGCAGCTGAAACTGAAAAACAATAGTTCGGGAACCTTGTTTATCCGCTCGATCGTCTCGGGAATTCCGACAACCGGGGAACAGTTCGCAACAGAAAATGGAATGGCGCTGAACATAACCTATACGAATGCGAACGGCGCTCCGATAGAGATCAGTTCGCTTCCGCAAGGCACGAATTTCTTCATGAACGCAGAAGTTATAAATACGCAGGGAACACCCATCAAGGATCTGATGCTGGATCAACAAATCCCGTCAGGATGGGAAATTCTTAATACGGGATATATGTTTGGAAACGAAAGTTCAGGAACTAAGAATCCGGGGATAACGTATCAGAACATATTGGATACGAAAGTAATTAGTTATATTCCTCGGATGGAAGCGTTTCAACGTATCACGGTACGTGTACCCGTGGTTGCTTCATTCGCAGGAAAATACTTCTTACCTGCTACGACCTGCGAAGCGATGTATGATGGAAATATAAACGCGTCATCCAAAGGAGTAATGATTGAAGTGGTTCGTAACGAATGACACTTCCGATTGGGAAAATTGACGAATCATTAGATCGGATTTCCGAATGTATAACCTGATCAAGTAGGATTGTCCGAGTACATTAATCATAAAATAGCCTCGATTCAGTTTTTATCAGACTGAATCGAGGCTATTCTCGTTTTGGGATGGAGCATCGTATTAAACGATATATTATCGTACGATTGCTTGAAAACCCATCGTTATTTATTCGAACATCATTGCCACACGCTTAACGCCGGCAATCAGTTTATCGACTTCTTCTTTTGTATTGTACATTCCGAATGATGCACGTACCGTACCTTCTATACCTAATGCCTGCATCAAGGGTTGAGCGCAATGATGACCGGTACGAACAGCGATCCCTTGCTTATCGAGTAGCATCCCCATATCGTAATGATGGATTTTGCCAACTAGGAATGAGATCACACCGCTTTTATCTTGGGCATTCCCGTATATCTTCATTCCCGGTATTTTATTTAATTCCTGAGTCGCGTATTCCAGAAGTTCATGCTCGTGTTTGGCGATGTTGTCCAGACCTATTTCTTCGACGTAATCCAAAGCGGCAGCTAATGCCGTCGAACCGATATAATCGGGTGTACCCGCCTCAAATTTGTAAGGAAGCTCATTGTATGTCGTTTTATCGAACGAAACATGAGAGATCATCTCTCCTCCTCCCTGGTAAGGTGGCATCGCATTCAACCAATTCTCTTTGCCATATAAAACTCCGATTCCGGTAGGTCCGTAAATTTTATGTCCGGAAAAGACATAAAAGTCAGCATCTAGATCTTGAACATCCACTTTTAAGTGGGGAACTGCCTGCGCTCCGTCGATCAAAACAGGGACTTGATGCTCGTGAGCAATCTTAACAATCTCTTTGACCGGATTTACTGTACCGAGCACATTCGATACGTGTGTTATAGATACGAACTTCGTCTTGTCTGTGAATAAGCGTTTATAAGCATCCATATCGAGCTCCTGCTTATCATTCATCGGAACGACTTTAATAACAATTCCCTTGCGCTCGCGTAGCATTTGCCATGGAACGATATTGGCATGATGTTCCATTTCTGAAAGAATCACTTCGTCTCCTTCTTTTAGATATTTATCGCCAAAGGAGGAAACGACAAGGTTGATCGCTTCCGTAGTACCTCGAGTGAATATTATTTCTTCGGATTTGTTCGCATTCAGAAAGCGCTGTACTCTTTTGCGTGCATTCTCATGAGCTTCTGTTGCTTCCTGGCTCAGAAAATGAACACCTCGATGTATGTTGGAATTCGTATTATAATATCCTTCTTCGATTTTATTGACCACATGAACGGGCTTTTGAGTCGTAGCACCGTTATCCAGATAAACAAGATCTTTGTTGTAAACTTTTTTGGACAGAATTGGAAAGTCTGCTCTAATCTCTTCTATAGATTTCATATCGTGAAATTTAAATTGAAACACGGAAATCGACACATACAAACTGAATTTGTCTGTGTTATGAATACAAAAATAACGATTTAACAGCGGTCGGTTGAATGATAGGTCTTCAAAAAAATATAAATCTCCGGATTAATAGACAGGATAAAAAAGAAAACCCCTCCAACCGAATTAGATTCAGTTGGAGGGGATATTCTGT
>CAMTOW010000002.1 GCA_947074245.1 uncultured Bacteroidales bacterium
GGGTATCGTAACCGACAATAAATCTTCACCGGCCAATTTTGAAACGATCAAAAACACAAAAGTCATGCAGAACAATATGAATCCGATCTTCTTAAAAGAATAAGGTAGCAGATAGTTGGATGTTTTCATAATCTCTAGTTTTAGAATTAGTTCTCTCAAAAGTAAAGTTTACTTGTCATTAAAACAAGTTTATTTTACTTTTTGTTGCGTATACTAGATATTTTATATCTGAAAATATTAGGAATTTCAGTTTTTATCGTTACCGATTTCTGAAAATAAGATTGGAGAATTCAAATTTCCTGCAACACCTCGCAATGATTCACAGTTGTGATCCATACGAACCACAGTTGTGGATGCAATGGAATACAGTTGTGATTCGTAGTGATCACAACTGTATTCCATTGACATACCAAACCCAATCCGGCAGATATCACCTGCTATTTACCTGAAAGACAGATAACATTCTGATCCGACCAAACTTTTAGTACAAACAGGATGTTAGTAATAAATCTATACCTATTTAAACTCAATTTATGAAAATAGCATACTTTGTCCCCTGCTACATTGATGCGTTCGCACCTCAGGCGGCGATATCGACGTATCAGCTGTTGAAACGATTCGATCAGTTAGATGTCGATTTCGTGGGACGAGCGGCCTGTTGCGGCTTGCCTCTTACCGATATGGGATACAGCAAACAAGGGTGTAAGATCGAGAAGAACTTCACCTCTATGTTTTCCGGCTATGATGCCGTCGTAATCCCTTCGGGAATATGCGCCGAAGAGATACGCGATCACTTCAATGCCATTGAACAGACCGAAGAGGTGATACGCCTTCGTGAAAACGTCTACGACATCGTCGAGTTTCTGCATGATTGCCTTCAGGTAAAAGCGTTGCCCTGGGCCAAGTTTCCACACAAGGTGGGGCTTCACAACGGATGTCATTCACTTCGTTATCTGAAACATGCCCGACCGACCGAGCTGATGATCCCCGAATTCTCTAAAACCGGCGATTTGCTGAGTTTGGTGGAAGGGCTTGAGATCGCTTACCCCACTCGCAAAGACGAATGTTGCGGATTTGGAGGTACGTTTTCCGTCTGGTCGCCCGGATGTGCCGGACAGATGGTGGAAGACAAAGTGAACGACTATGCAAGAAACGGAATCCAATACGTTACCTCGGCCGACTTCACCTGCCTGCTCAATCAGCAGACGGCAGCCGACAAACTCGGTATTCCGCTCAAAACATTCTTTATCGCAGAAATCTTAAACGGGAGCGCAGTATTATGAAACAGGTGAATCAAGTAAAACTGAGCGAATCGTTCCTCAAGGATGACGCTCATCGCGAAAGTCACGACAAAAATCTATGGGCTGCCCGAATGCGAAGAGACGAGGTCGCGCGAAACATTCCCGAATGGGAAGAGATGCGTGAACTCGCATCACGCATCAAAATGCATACGTTGGCCAATCTGGACACTTACCTGGAGGAGTTCGAGAAAAACGCACTGGCAAACGGAATCCACGTGCATTGGGCGAAAGACGCGCAAGAACACAATGAGATTATCTATCAGATTTTTGCCGAACATAACGTGAAAGTCGTAACCAAAGGAAAATCGATGCTGATGGACGAGTGTGGAATGCGTGAATATATGGGCGAACGGGGCATTGAGATCTATGAAGCCGATTTGGGCGAACGGATCCAGCAATTGGATGACGAACCGGCGTCTCATATCGTAATGCCTGCCATTCATAAACTTCGGGGAGACGTATCCCGGCTGTTTGCCGAAAAACTGGGAAGCGATCCGGCCAAAGATGATCCGCATTACCTCAACTCGGTGATGCGCGCCGATATGCGCAAGAACTACATCCGGGTAGACGCCGGAATGAGCGGAGTGAATTTTGCGATTGCGGAAAGCGGGGGAATATTGGTGACCACCAATGAAGGAAACGCCGACATCAGCGCCAACGTGCCGCCGCTGTATGTAGCCAGCATGGGTATCGAAAAGGTGATTCCGCGCGTGAGCGATGCCGCCTTATTCGTCCGTTTGCTTTCGAGAAGCGCGCTGGGGTTTCATGTAACCCAATACACCTCTCATTATCACGGCCCGCGCGAAGGGCAGGAGATGCATCTGGTGATCGTCGACAACGGACGGAGCGAACGGTTGGGCGCTCCGGAATATTGGCAGGTTCTGAAGTGCATCCATTGTGCGGCTTGTATGAATACCTGCCCCGTTTATCGGAGATGCGGAGGTTTGAGCTATGACGCTATCTACATGGGACCGATCGGAATCGTACTCGAACCGAGTTATGATCTGCATAAATACGCCCAATTGCCATACGCCTGCTCGCATTGCGGATCATGCGGAAACGTCTGTCCGGTGAAGGTTCCGATTCCGGAATATGTATTGACCTGGCGTAAGATCCTGGTGGATCGCAAAGAAGACCTGCTGACGCACCGTCTTCAGATGGATCTGGGTGCGATGGTCCTCAACAGTTCAAAAACCCTTGAGATGGGACTGAAAGTGGCGCTCAATGCACTCCGATATATCCCGAAAGGGGTCATGGAAAGCGGTGTCAATCCGTGGGCGGAACATCATACGGATCCGCTCCCACCGAAAGAAACGTTCCGGGAATGGTATCGCAAACAGGAAGAAACCGATGAAAAACCCAATAAGCAATGAGTATGGAAAATACGACAAGTTCACGAAACTCGATTTTGGCGGCGATTCGAAACGCCCGCCCGCAGGCGATCGACTTACCGGAAGTGCCCCATTATCAATTCGAGGGTGACCGGATCGAATCGTTCAAGACGTTGCTTCACGGTTTTGACGGCCGATTCGTCGAATTCGAAAATCGAGCGGCAGCAATCGATTATCTGAATCAGAACCTGGATAAAAGCCTAAAGATATTCTCTACGTTGCCCGATTATCCGGGCACCATCACCAACGCGGATTTCAAAACCCCTCATGATGCCAACGTCATTCATTCGTGTGTGTCGGAAGGCGTTTTCGGAGTCGCGGAAACCGGGTCGATCTGGGTGACCAACCGATCGCTTTCGTTGGCGGCTGCGGCCTTGTTCAGCACCGACCTGTATCTTTTGCTGGACAAAAGCAAAATCATAGGCAATCTGCACGATGCCTATCGGATCGTTGATTTCAAAAACGAACAGTACGGATCGTTCTTTACGGGACCATCGGCTACGGCAGACATTGAGGCGATCCATGTGACAGGCGCCCAGGGTGAGATCAGTCTGACCGCGCTGTTGTATTAACTCTAATAAATTTTCAGATATGTCTAATCACGCAGGTAAATTAATCGTCCGTATCCTGGAGAAATCAGGCGTTAAAAACGTGTGGGGAATCACGGGCGACAGCGCCAACTTCATCACCGAAGCGTTATTCGAAAGTCCGATCAACTTCATGCACGTTCGTCATGAAGAAGCGGCAGGAATGGCTTGTGGCGCGGAAGCAGAGGTAAGCGGAGGTCTGGGGGTATGCATCGGTTCTTGCGGACCGGGAGCGCTCCATCTGATCAACGGATTATACGAAGCCAACAAAGAGCACAATCCCGTATTGTGTCTGGCAACACATATCCCGAGCGGAGAGATCGGGACCAATTATGTACAGGAGACCGACGTGTTCAATCTATTCACCGATTGCAGTGTCTTTTGCCAATACGTTCAGTCGGTCGAGCAACTTCCGCGAATCATGGGGATCGCGATGCAGACGGCAGTGTCGCGGAAAGGAGTATCGGTATTGCTGATTCCCGGAGATATCTCTTCGGCGGTGGTAAAAGGGGATCTCAATCTGAAATACACACCGCATTATACGGAAGAGGTGATCACGCCTTGCCCCGAATCGGTTCGGGAACTGGCGGATTCGATCAACCGTTCGGAACGCGTCGCGATCATCGCCGGAAAAAACGCCGGTGTGGCAGCCAAAGAGGTGACGGAACTGGCGAACCTTCTTCAAGCCCCCGTGGGCTTTGACCTGCAAGGCAAGGCTACGTTCGAATCGCTGGTAAAAAACAGACTCGGCTGTTTCGACAAACATTGCAAAGACTATCCGGTGGAGATGCTTTCGAAAGCGGATCTGATTCTGCTGACAGGCGTGGAGAATCCCTATATGAGCGGTATCCCTCCGAAAGCCCGAGTAGCATATATAGACGGTTTTGTGGATAACATCATAAAAAGCCACAATACGGATCATACGATCTACGGGGCTCCGGACGAAACGCTACGACTTCTGATACCGCTGCTTGATTCGAAAACCGATAGCGGATACGCTTCAGATTGCGAATCGTATTATTCGGAATTCAGAGCCCGTACGGAAGAGACGGAGGATTCGATCACCTATCGGCGCTTGATGCGTTCGCTTGACGCGCGGATCCCGCAGGATGCACAGATCGTAGCCGATACGGGACCGATTGCGGAAAACGTCGGACGTTATCTAAAGGGAAGCGGAACGCGGAAGTTTCATTATTCGCATAGTTATCAATCGCCGGGCGCTACATTGCCGTTGGCGATGGGAGTACGCAAAGGTTGTTCCGACGAACAGGCTGTAATCGCTCTTTGCCGATACGACGGAATACAGCGATTTATGGGGGAACTACTTACCTTGAGGCAATTAGGATTGAATCTGAAAGTTGCGGTTATAAACGAAAGCATAAATACCAAACCCGACCTAAGCAGACTGGCCGGAGCGTTAGGTCTTGAATCGAATCGCCTTTCCAACCCGGATGATCTGGAGGAAGGGCTGAAAAAATGGCTCGAATCAGACACATGCGGATGTATACAAATAGATGTTTTACCGAATCAATAAATGAAGTGATATGTTAGTCAAAGATCTTTTAATAGATGCATTGAGCCGGTATGGAGTAGAAAGAGCCTATGCCGCCGACAGCGAAGAGGTGACATCGCTTCTTCAGGCTTTCGGAGAATCTTCCATCGAGTTGGTGAAAGTGGCTCACGAAGAAGCAGGCGGATTCGCAAGCGGTGCGGACGCGGCGTTCAGCAAACGTATCACGGCTTGTATCGGCAATTTCGGAAGTGGCAGCGTACGATTTCTGAACGGGTTGTATGACTCGGCTCGAAACGGGAATCCGATTCTTCTGATCGCCTGCCAGACGAAGCAGAAAAACATCGGATTCGAAGGGGACAAGCAGATTGATTTCAAACGCTTGTATGCTTCGTGCAGCGTTTTCTGCGAAGAGGTGGAAAGCGTAGATCAAATGCCGAAACTGATTCAACAGGCGCTTCAGGCAGCTTGGCTGAAAAAGGGACTTTCGGTGATCGTAATACCGCTCAATATGCTCGCTGAAGAGGTAGACGTAGCCGGTTACCGCGAAATAAAACCGGTAGCGCCCGCTCAGATACGTCCTTCGGAAAAGGAGATCGACGCGATTGCGAAACTGATCAATGAGTCGAAGAAACCATTCATATACGGCGGGGCAGGGTGTGAATTCGCTCACGATGAGGTGATGCGTCTTGCGACCTTGTTAAAAGCTCCCGTAGGATGGGCATATCGCGGAAAACATTATTTGGATTATGAAAATCCTTGTCCGGTGGGTATGACCGGTTTGCTGGGAGAAAAAGCGTGTATGTATGCCATGCACGAGTGTGACCTGCTGTTGCTATTGGGGACATCCATGGCGTTTACGAATTTCTATTCGGATCGGGCTCGGATCATACAGATCGATTTGGACGGCACGAACCTCGGAAGAAGACATTGGGCAGACGTAGGCGTGGTGGGTGATGTGAAACTGTCGTTGGAACATTTGTTGCCCCTGGTTCGGGAGAAAAACGATACCTCATTTAGCGAATCCTGCATGAAACACCGCCGCGAGGATCTGAAACATTTGGATCATATAGCGATCCAAAAAGCGGATAATCCGCATCATATCTATCCGGAGTTTCTGTCGAAAACCCTGAACGAACGAATCGCGAAAGATGCGATCGTCGTCAGCGACGTCGGTTCGCCGTGGGCTTATATGGCGAAATACATCGACAGCTTCGGTTCGCGCAAACTTTACCACTCCTGTCTGCACGGAACGATGGCGAATTGCCTGTCGGATGCCATCGGAGTACAATCGGCGATGCCGGACAAGCAGGTAGTCGCAATGTGCGGAGACGGCGGATTCACAATGCTGATGGGGGATATTCTGACGGTAAAGGAGCGTAATCTGCCGATTAAGATCGTCGTATTCAATAACAAGCGACTGGATTTCGTAGCATTGGAGATGAAAACATCGGGACTGATTGATTATGGGACAGATCTTCTTGCGGGAGATTTTGCCGCGGTAGCGGAATCCCTCGGAATGAAAGGAATTGCCGTTCATACGCCGGGAGAACTCGCATCCGCCATAGATGACGCTTTAGCCTTCGACGGCCCCGTATTGATCGATGTCGATGTGAATCCGAACTCATTGCTGATGCCTCCGGTTATCTTTAAGGAGCAAACGATCGGCTTTGCCGAATACATCTGGAAAGCTTTCACCGAAGGGGAACGAAAAACGCTGGAAGAGATGTTTGAAGTGAACTTTCCGAGACAGTTATAGGGAAAAAATCTTGTAATCGAAACCGGAGTCGACCTTGAAGAGTGGACTGATCGGACTGAAAAGCAGGAATTTATACGATAAAAAGAGAATCGCTCGATGTTCCGAATCACGGAATGAGGGCGATTCTTTATTTTTTTAATCACCGAAGCTTCGGTATGAATCAAGAGACGTAAGAGTGGAAATAATGATATCGGGGAGTAAAACAGGGATCGTTTAGCAAATATCAAACCGATATAAAACAAAAAAGTCTGCATCACTGCAGACTTTAAAGCTCTTCAGGCTGGGCTTGAACCAGCGACCCCCTGATTAACAGTCAGGTGCTCTAACCAACTGAGCTACTGAAGAGTGTTTAAGCAAAACCGTTTAGCTTTTTTCGTATTAGCTTTCCTTATTTTGCATTGCAAAAGTAATGCAGGTTTTCGAATTATGCAATATCTTTGACAAAAAAATTTTTAGAAAATGAAGATACTGGGTATCGGCAATGCACTTGTCGACATACTAACAAATTTGGAATCAGATTCTTACTTCGCCGAAATGGGGTTGATAAAAGGTGGGATGAAATTGATAGAAAAAGATCAATTGATGAAAATTATTGGTCTGATTGAGGGAATGGACTCAAAATTGGCGAGCGGGGGATCAGCCTCCAACACGATATCCGGACTTGCGCGAATGGGCGTTGAGTGCGGATTCATCGGCAAAGTCGGTTACGATACCTATGGAAATTTCTATCGGGATGACCTTATTAATAATAGTGTTCATCCGATCCTAACCGAGTCGGACCTGTCTTCGGGATGCGCGATGTGTATGATCACGCCCGATGGCGAACGCACCATGGGAACTTTCCTGGGTGCTGCTGCCACACTTCACGCTTCGGATCTGAACGCGGAGGTATTTAAAGGATACAACCTATTGCATGTAGAAGGATATTTAGTACAAGATCACGACCTGATTTTGTCAGCCTTTCAGATGGCGAAGGCTGCCGGTTTGAAGATCTCAATCGACCTGGCCAGTTTCAACATCATCGAAGGGGATCTGGAATTTTTCCAAATGCTCGTGCGCGATTATGTAGATATCGTCTTCGCCAACGAAGAGGAATCGTACGCGTTTACGCATCGTCAGCCGGAAGAAGCGGCTCAGATCATCGCCGATCAGTGTGAAGTAGCGATCGTGAAGACCGGATCGAAAGGATCGATCATCCGTCGCAAAGGAGAGGTCGTGAAAGTGGGCATCCGCAAATCCAACTGCATCGACACGACGGGCGCGGGCGACCTGTACGCAGCCGGATTCCTGTATGGTCTGATCAATGACCTTCCGCTGGATAAATGCGGTCGGATCGGATCGGTTCTTTCCGGAAACGTGGTCGAAGTGATCGGACCGAAGATGAGCAACCGCCGTTGGGATACGATCCGAACGGACGTAAAAACGATCATCGCCGAGTAAGCGATCCCTCCAAAACGGGTATTTCCACAGAAAAATATCCGATGCCACCTGTAAAATGTTTCTGAAATGTTTAAATTAGGGCAGTGATACGGATCGGACGGTCCGGTCGTCCCGCTTTTATATATGATACGATTTTACGCATGATCCATAAAAAGAGAAAAAAACTGTTTTCCGTTTTGGCGATTACGGCCCTGATGGCCGGATCGGCCCTAGTGACAGGTTTCAAAGATGACAAGCGAAACTTTGACATAACCAAAAACCTTGACGTATTCAATTCGATCTTTAAAGAGCTTGATATGTATTATGTAGATTCCATCCCGACCGAAGAAGTGGTGCGGAACGGAATCGACGCGATGCTGATGCAGCTCGATCCTTATACGACCTATATTCCGGAATCGGAACGGGAGGATTTCAACACGATGACTACGGGCGAATACGGCGGTATCGGCTCGATGATCCTGCAGCGTGGCGACTCGGTACTGATCAGCGATCCCTACGAAGGGATGCCGGCTCAGATCAACGATATGCGCGCGGGAGACGTGATCCTGGCGATCGACGGAGAGAACATGATCGGGAAAAAGGTATCGCAGGTAAGCGAAAAACTGAAAGGACAACCGAATACGACCCTGACGGTAACGTTGGGTCGAAAAGGAGAACCGGAACCGATCGTCAAAGAGATTACCCGTCGGAAGATTCAGATCAATGCCGTTACATACTACGGCATCGTAGGCGACAGCATCGGCTATATCTATTTGTCGAGCTTCACCGACAAGGCGGCGCGCGAAGTACGCGAAGCGCTTTTGGATCTGAAAAAGAACAATCCGGGCATGAAAGGCCTCGTGCTTGACCTGCGCGGCAATCCGGGCGGCGTATTGGAAGATGCCGTTCAGATCGTCAATTTCTTCGTTCCGAAAGGAGAAGAGGTGTTGTCGACCAAAGGAAAAATAAAAAACTGGGATCGCACCTACAAGACGACTCAGGAACCGATCGATACGGAATTGCCGTTGGTCGTATTGGTAAACCGCGGTTCGGCTTCTGCTTCGGAAATCGTTGCAGGATCCTTGCAGGATATGGATCGCGCGGTCGTTATCGGCGAACGCACGTTCGGTAAAGGGCTGGTACAGACCACCCGTCCCGTACCTTACAACGGTATCGTAAAAGTGACCATCGCAAAATATTATATTCCGAGCGGACGTCTGATTCAGGCGATTGATTACAGCCATCGGAACGCCGACGGCAGCGTAGGACGTATTCCGGATTCACTGACACACGTATTCCGCACGGCGAATGGTCGCGAGGTGCGCGACGGAGGGGGTATCACACCGGACTTCCCGATGGAACAGGAGCGTTCTTCCAACCTGTCGCTTTACCTGATGCGCGATCTGCTTTTCTTCGACTATGCCAACGAATACGCGGCATCGCACGAATCGATCGGTGATATCCATACGTTCCAACTTACAGACGCGGATTATGAGGATTTCAAGAAATTCGTAATCGGAAAAGATTTCACGTATGACCGTCAGAGCGAGAAAGCATTGCGCGAATTGAAAAAAATCGCCGAGTTCGAAGGTTATACAGACGGAGCGCAAGACGAATTCGCGGCTTTGGAAGCAAAACTTTCTCACAATCTGGAGCGAGATATGGATACATTCCGTCCGGAACTGGAAGAGATCCTTACCACAGAAATCGTGAAACGTTACTACTTCAACAAAGGCGAACTGATTCAGAATCTGAAAAACGATAAGGAATTGGACAAAGCGGAGGAGATCTTAAGCAATCCGAAACTTTATCGCGAAACGTTGAAACTACAGGAAACGACACCGGCTAAATCTGAAAAATAACACATTTCAATACAATTGTTCAGAAAGCCCATTCTTTGTAATGGGCTTTTTTTCAACCTTATTAATTAGAGCAGATGAAAAAAACATGGCTTTACGCCCTTTCTGCGTTGGTTACGCTTCCCGTAGCCGCTCAGGATAATTCCCAAGAAGAGAAAAAGGGCTTTGAATTCACCACGGTAAAAGAGTTGCCGATCACATCAGTTAAAAACCAGAACCGTTCGAGCACATGCTGGAGCTTCTCCGGACAATCGTTCCTGGAGTCGGAATTGCTTCGCATGGGAAAACCGGATACCGATCTGTCGGAAATGTTCGTGGTTTATCACAGTTACGCGGATAAAGCAGACAAATATGTACGTATGCACGGCGAAGCCAACTTTGCGGGAGGCGGTTCGTTCTACGACGTTTTGTATGTATTGGGCAACTACGGGGCTATCCCGGAAAGCGTATATTCAGGTCTGAACTACGGCGAAAACAAACATATCCATAATGAAATGGACAAACTGTTGCGTGGGTACGTGGAGCCGATCACAAAAATGAACGGGAAACTCACTCCGGCTTGGAAAGTTGGTTACAACGGCATCCTGGATGCTTACTTGGGACAAATCCCTGAGAAATTCACCGTGGACGGGAAAGAATATACTCCGAAGACGTATGCGCAGGCTTTGGGTCTGAACGCTGATGATTACGTAAGCATCACCTCGTATACGCATCATCCGTTCTACACGCAGTTCCCGATTGAAATTCCGGACAACTGGCGCTGGAGCATGTCTTACAACGTGCCTTTGAACGAGCTTTCTGAAATCGTAGACAACGCGATCGAAAACGGATATACCGTGGCTTGGGGCGGCGACGTAAGCGAAAAAGGATTTACACGCGACGGTATCGCGATCCTTCCGGATATCGAAGGTACCGAATTGAGCGGATCGGATCAGGCTCGCTGGTTAGGTCTGTCTCAGAAAGAGAAAGACGATGAGATCAAAAAAATGATGGAAGGACCTTGCCCGGAACTATCCGTTACGCAGGAAAGCCGTCAGCTAGGTTACGATAATTACCAGACAACTGACGATCATGGTATGCACCTGTATGGTGTTGCGAAAGATCAGAACGGCAACAAATTCTACATGATCAAGAACTCATGGGGCGAAACCGGAAAATACAAAGGCATGTGGTACATGTCGGAACCGTTCTTCCAAGCGAAAACGATGAACTATGTGGTTCATAAGAACGCGATTCCGAAACATATCGCTAAAAAACTGGGTATCAAATAAACCATACTTGTTTTATAGATAAGACAAAAGCCATCTTCCCGAATGGGAGGATGGCTTTTCTATTTTATTGCTGATCGGAACCGAATTAATTCACGACTAATATTTTGGTCAATACGCCTTTCTTTCCGCTTTCGGAAGTGGCATAAACCAGGTAAACGCCGCTGCTGACACGTTTTCCTTTGGAGTTGTTACCGTCCCAGGAGATTTGTCCGCCAAGTGATGTGCCTTGATAAATCAGGTTGTTGCCGATATCGGTGATCTTCACCAACGAGTTGTGCATCAATCCGGTTATGGTGATATCGCCCGTATACTCAGGCCGTACGGGGTTCGGGTAAGCATATACGTCGGAATAATCCTCTTTACCGGCAATGGCATCGGTCGTATAACTCATCAATCCCTGATCGGTACCAATATACAGGATCCCGTTCACCTCATCGAACGCCAGGCTCAAAATCGAATTGGAAAGGAGCGGACTGTTCTCTTTCGTAAAATGATGATGAGTCTCCAGACCGTCGGCCGAAACCAAATAAAGCCCGTTGTTGCCCGTAGCGATCCATTTCCGATTAGCCGGATCCACCAGGATATCCGTCAGCAATTCGTTTTCTAATAAGAAATCGGCCAGATTGGTTCCGTCGTTGCGGGGCACCTTGATCCGGTAGCAACTCATGTTGTTGCTGAACAACGTTGCGGGGTTATTGAATAGGAACAGACCGCTTTCGGTACCGATCCAGATCTTTCCATCCTGATCTTCGGCAAGACAACGGTACACCAACGTATTGAAGCTGTTCCCGTCCTGATCGGTCAGTTCTTTGAAACGCACGCACTGATCGTCGGTCAACAGCTCCGGGGTACGATTGTCGTCGTACACGACTCCGTGGCTATTGGCGGTATGGTAGGAGGAGATGATCACTTTGAGCGAGCGCGAATTGTTTTGTGTGATCACCATCCGATCGATTGCTTCGGTCTGATTGAAATAGCTGATCGGATAACCGAACCATTTGTCGGACGTATTCAGCATGTGCATCGGAATATGAGTCTTGGAGTTGAGTGCCCACAGGTTACCCTGCGCGTCGAACTTCATTCCGCTGATCCATCCCGTCGTCCAGCTCTCGCTGTTGGAAACGATCGTACTGTTGTGGGTAGCATGGCGATTTACGAAACGATTGTCCTGAAATTCGAAGATCCCGTTTCGGAACGTCGATACGAAAAATCGGGTAGGGTCTTTCGGAGATATCGCCACGGAAAGGAGCTGAGCGAACGTGTGATGTCCGGATTCGCGAAGCACGTCCTGATAGGGGATATTCGTCCAAAAACCATCTTCGAGAAGAGATAGATTCCCTTGCATAACGATTTTATCATCCACCCGGAACGGACCTCCCGGCGTGATGATGAGTCGTCCTCCCCGAAAATCCATATTGTATGCGGTTTTCACAATCGGCGATTCCGGACGAACCTCTTCCTGAATCGCCACATAATCGGATCCGGAGAGTTTATAACCCGCCAATCCCTTCTCGGTAGTGATCCAGAAGTTGTTCGAATTAGCCGAAGAGAACGCCGTAGCGCCTTCGTAACGGATCACGGTAGGTTGGGCCGTCAACGATTCGTAGACCGAGGCTACTACGCTGTTGAAGCAAACGAATCGGTTTTTCTGAACGTCGATCTTCCGATATCCACTCGTAAAATGGCCGGCACTCCAGTCTGATCCGATCCGCTCTATGTTCAGATCGGAATCAATCGCGAGAATCGATCCGTCGAACGCGACGGCATTCGTGTATTTTTTAGAGGAAAGATGTTTCCATTTGTTCCAATCGTAAGTGTTGTCGGTCATCGGGCATGCATAGACGCCGTCATCGGTAAATAATACCAGTGACCCATATCCTTCGAGCGAAGCACGCGTGCTTTTGTTGAATACATAACTGTCTGCGATCTCTTTTTTCTTCAGATCAAGCACGACGGTACCGAATCCGGTCGATATGTATCCCTTTCCGTTTTGCACCTGCAGATTCTGAATGCTCTTGTCTGCCGAAAGAACTTTGTCTTTCAGGTCGGGCAGGTTATAAACCACGCCCCCCGAGAGGATATCGATATTCTGATTCTGATACGTGATCACGAGCGATCGGCTTGTAGGATCGTAACAGATGAAGTTGATATCAGAGTCGTTCAATCCTGCCAGACGATTGTATTCGGCGATGGAGTTGTCACTTTTCGTATAGGAAAACAACGCTCCGTCCGCCAGTACGAACACTTCATCGTCAGCCTCGGCGATCTGGGTACACTCTACATACGAATGATAGATCTGCCAACGGTTGAACGTCGTTTCGGCATGTGCCTGAACAAGCGAAGCGATTATGAAAAAAAGGAGTGTGGAAAAGATGGATTTATTCATCGGAAAAGCATTTGGATGAAAAGAGCCGAGACCTCTGAATAGAGATCTGCGGCTATAGCATTGATATCGATTTATGTAATAGCACGAATGAGATCAGTTCGGAATACGTGGCACTGCTTGGCTGAAAATACGATCATTTCCCGAACGAAGCGATGAACAACCGGGTAGCGCGCCCACGATGGCTGATCTCGTTTTTAGACGCAGCGTCCATTTCGGCAAATGTGACGTCAAACCCTTTCGGCATAAAGATCGGATCGTAACCGAATCCTTTTCCGCCCCGTTTTTCCGTCAGGATTTCTCCCTCTACGATACCGTCGAAAAGGGTCTCTCCGGCATCGGTCACATAAGCGATTACGGTACGAAAGCGTGCATTTCGGTTGGCCTGTCCTTCCAGTTTCGCCAAGACCTTGTTCATATTGGCTTCGGAATCCTTATCGATTCCGGCATAGCGAGCGGAATAGACTCCCGGTTCATTACCGAGCGCTTCCACTTCCAGACCGGTATCGTCGGCAAAACAGTCGAACCCGTATTTCTCTTCCACATAGGGGGCTTTGATCAGAGCGTTTCCTTCAAGTGTATACGCCGTTTCGGGGATAGCTTTGTTACATCCGATCTGTTGGAGCCCGACTATTTCGTAACGGTCGCCAAGCATCTGACTGACCTCTTCGAGTTTATGAGCGTTGTTGGTCGCGAAAACCAGTTTTATCTTATTCATAGCGAATTGATTATTACTTAATAAACGAAATCCTCTTTCATTTATTATCTGAAAGAGGATTCGCGATACGTTTCTGTCGGGAAAATCGTTCCCGTGGTTATTTGATCTGATCGAAACCGTTGCCGTATACCCCGTTGACGTTCGCCTGGGAGATCAGCGCATTGGGATCGATCGATTTGATGATGCGGAAAATCGTTACGGAATCGGTACGGCGGGCAAGAACCATCAGGATCTTCACGTTCTGTTTGGTGTACCATCCGGTCGCGTCGAGAAGAGTTACGCCACGATTGGCATTGGTGTTGATGGCATTGGCGATCTCTTCGTATTTCTGAGAAAAGATCATGAACTGAACCGAACGGCGCGAAGAGTTGATCACCATGTCGCACATGTTCGAAACGATTACCAATACGATCAGACCGTAAACGATCTTATCGACACTGTGGAAAATGAGATAGGAGGAAGATATGGTCAAAAGGTCGCAATACAACATCGTGCGTCCGATGGATACGTTTTTCTTCTGATTGACGAGTGCCGCGATGATATCGGTACCGCCGGTGCTTCCGTTGTGAATGAACACCATACCGATCCCCACCCCGCAAAGGAGCGCGCCGATGATTGCGTTCATAAAGGGCTGCGCCTCGACGATAGGAGCGGTAAAAAGCGGCTGCATCAATCCGATGAGCAAACTCATCACCGTGGTTCCGAAGATCGTACGAATGACGAAAACCTTACCGACATGCTTGAAAGCAAGTATAAGAAGCAAAATGTTGATGCCGTATACCGTAAAGGCAACCGGAATTCCCGAAGCATAATAGACAAGCGATCCGATACCGGCCATACCACCCATCACGATTTTTTCGGGCAGAAGGAATGCGGTCAGACCAAGAGAATAAAGTAGTAATCCGAAAACGATCATGACATAGTCACGAGCGTGCATCCAAGTCTTGGTTTTGGACATCTGCGTTAGCTGCATAGTTATCATCTAGTTTTAATGGTATTCTCCTAAATAAAGATAGCCGAAGACGGGGGGTCTTCAGCTATCTTTCATATTATCACATTTTATAATACGATATTTACAATCTTGTTCGGAACTACGATCACTTTCTTAGGAGTTTTTCCATCCATCCATTTAGCGGAGTTCTCATTCGCAAGCGCTGCTTTTTCAACTTCCTCTTTCGGAGTATCCACCGGGAACTCCATGTTGAAGCGAGCTTTTCCGTTGAACGATATCGCGTATACGACATTCGATTCTTTCAGATACTCTTCGTTGAATACAGGCCATTTCGCGTCGCATACGGAAGTCTCATGTCCGAGCGCATGCCATAGCTCTTCGGCGATATGCGGAGCGAACGGAGCAAGAAGCACCACAAGTTCGCCCAATACCTGTTTGCTGTTGCATTTCTGAGCGGTCAGTTCGTTCACGCAGATCATGAACGCCGATACGGATGTATTGAATGAGAAGTTCTCAATATCCCAGCTTACTTTCTTAATCAGCTTATGCAATGATTTAAGCGCGTCTTTGGTCGGTTCGCTGTCTGTCGGCAGGAACTGATCGTTTTTGTAGAACAACGCCCATAATTTACGCAAGAATCGGTGTACACCGTCGATACCGTTGGTATCCCATGGTTTCGACTGCTCCAACGGCCCAAGGAACATTTCGTAGAAACGAAGCGTATCGGCACCGAACTTATCGACGATCACATCCGGGTTGACAACGTTGAACATCGATTTCGACATCTTTTCAACAGCCCATCCGCAAACGTACTTGCCGTCTTCAAGAATAAATTCTGCCGTAGCGAATTCCGGACGCCACGCTTTGAACGCCTCCTGATCCAGGATATCGTTCGACACGATGTTCACGTCCACATGAAGCGGAGTCACGTCATACTGATCTTTCAAGTTCAGCGATACGAACGTATTGGTGTCTTTGATTCGGTAGACGAAGTTGGAACGCCCCTGGATCATACCCTGGTTCACTAGTTTTTTGAACGGTTCGTCTTCACAAACCAATCCGAGGTCAAACAAGAACTTGTTCCAGAAACGGCTGTAGATCAAGTGGCCCGTAGCATGCTCGGTTCCACCGATATATAGATCGACATTTTTCCAATAACGATTCGCGTCTTCCGAAACGAGAGCGTTCTCGTTATGAGGATCCATATAACGCAGGTAATATGCAGATGATCCGGCGAAACCGGGCATCGTGTTCAGTTCGAGCGGATACCCCTCTGCCGTATGCCAGTTGCGGGCATGACCCAATGGAGGCTCTCCGGTTTGAGTCGGCAGGAACGAATCCACTTCCGGCAACAATAGCGGAAGCTTCTCTTCATCGAGCATATACGGCATTCCGTCTTTATAATATACCGGGAACGGTTCGCCCCAATAACGCTGACGGCTGAAGATCGCATCGCGCAGACGGAAATTCACTTTCACGCGTCCGATCCCTTTCTCTTCGATGAATTGTTTTGTCTTAGCGATCGCGGCTTTCACTTCCAGACCGTTCAAGTCCAGTTCTTCTCCGCGAGAGTTGATCATGATACCGTCTTTGGCATCGAAGCTCTCTTCGCTGACATCGCATCCTTCGATCAACGGAATGATCGGCAAATCGAAATGTTTGGCGAAAGCGTAGTCGCGCGAGTCGTGTGCCGGAACCGCCATGATCGCACCCGTTCCGTAGCCCGCTAGTACGTAGTCGCTCACGTATACCGGAATCTTTTTACCCGAAAGCGGGTTGATGGCATACGCTCCGGTAAATACGCCCGATACGGTTTTATCGGTCTGACGGTCGCGTTCTGTTTTATGTTTGGTCGCTGCCAGATAATCGGCAACGGCTTGTTTCTGCTCCGCAGTAGTTACCTGATCCACGTACGCGCTTTCGGGAGCGAGCACCATGAACGTTACTCCGAATACCGTGTCGGCACGAGTCGTAAAGATGGTAAACTCCAGGTCGCTGTTATCGATTTTAAACTGCATTTCGGCACCTTCGGAGCGACCGATCCAGTTTTTCTGAGTTTCTTTCAAAGAGTCGGTCCAGTCGAGTTTGTCCAGTCCTTTCAACAGACGGTCGGCATAAGCGCCTACGCGAAGACACCACTGACGCATCAGTTTCTGTTCAACCGGATGACCGCCGCGTTCGGAAACACCGTTCACCACCTCATCGTTCGCCAATACCGTACCCAAAGCCGGACACCAGTTCACCATCGTATCGCCCAGATAAGCGATTCGGTAGTTCATCAGAAGCTCCTGTTGCTCTTTTTCGGCAAATCCGTTCCACTCCTCAGCGGTGAAATATACGTCGCGGGTCGTAACCGCGTTCACGCCTTCCGAGCCGTTCTGTTCGAAACGTTTCACCAATTCTGCGATCGGCAATGCCTGATCCGCGTCTTTGTCGTAATAACTGTCGAACATTTTGATGAACGCCCACTGGGTCCATTTATAATAATCCGGTTCGCACGTGCGGATCTCACGGCTCCAATCGTAGCAGAAGCCGATCTTATCCAACTGTTCGCGATAACGATTGATATTTTGTTTGGTAGTGATAGCCGGGTGCTGTCCTGTCTGGATCGCATACTGCTCTGCCGGAAGACCGTAAGCATCGTATCCCATCGGATGAAGCACGTTGAATCCGTTCAGACGTTTGTAACGTGAAAAGATATCAGACGCGATGTATCCGAGCGGATGCCCTACATGCAATCCCGCTCCCGATGGATAAGGGAACATATCCAGTACGTAAAACTTAGGCATTGAAGCGTCTTCCTTCACTTTATAGGTCTGGTTCTGTTTCCAGAACTCCTGCCATTTCTTTTCAATTTCTCTGAAATTGTATTCCATTCCTATATTTTTTTCTATAAATCGATTCTGATAATGCGTTACCACGCAGAAAATCGCGTCAAAGTTAGTGAAACTTTATCAAAAAACAGGGGGGTAATCTCCACGAATTAAAGCAGATAATAGCGGGCTGAAAGGTTTTATGTATCTTTGCGCGCCGATTCTCCGGAGCCGTTCACGGGCCGAAGAGGATTAGCCACACAGATTTAACCACTTACAAATGAAGATAGCGAATATAGACCTGGGTGAAAAACCCGTTCTACTGGCGCCGATGGAGGATGTGACCGACATCGGATTCCGCCTGATGTGCAAACGTTTCGGTGCCGATATGGTATATACCGAATTCGTTTCAGCCGACGCCTTGATCCGCAGCGTCAATAAGACACAACAAAAACTGGTAACTCATGAAGAGGAGCGTCCCGTCGTGATTCAGATCTACGGCCGGGAAGTGGATCCGATGGTGGAGGCGGCTCGCATCGTCGAGGAAGCCCAACCCAATATATTGGATATCAACTTCGGATGCCCCGTGAAGCGTGTTGCCGGAAAAGGCGCGGGCGCCGGAATGTTACGCGATATTCCTCGCATGCTCGAGATTACGAAGTCGGTAGTTGATGCGGTCAAAATCCCCGTTACGGTGAAAACCCGTCTGGGATGGGATCAAGACAGCAAAATCATTGTGGAACTCGCCGAGCAACTGCAAGATTGCGGGATCGCGGCACTCGCCGTACACGGACGCACGAGAAGCCAGATGTACACGGGCGAAGCGGATTGGGAACTGATCGGTAAGATCAAGGAAAATCCGCGTATGAACATCCCGATCATCGGCAACGGCGACGTAACCTCCGACTTGGTCGCGAAAGAGAAATTCGACAAATACGGTGTGGATGCCATTATGGTGGGTCGTGCGACAATCGGTCGTCCCTGGATCTTCCAAGAGATCAAGCATTATCTGCAAACAGGCGAACACCTGCCGGAGATTCCATTCCACGAAAAGATGGCGATTATCCGCCAGCAGGTCAATGACAGCGTAGCCCGTCTCGACGAATACCGCGGAATTCTCCATATCCGTCGTCATTTGGCGGCCACTCCGATATTCAAAGGGATTCCGAATTTCCGCGATACACGCATCGCGATGCTTCGCGCGGATTCGGTCGAAGAACTTTTCTCGATTCTCAACCGGATCGAAACGGATTTTGCGGAATATCTTCATTGATCCCCGTTCCTCTCTCGCCTCCGCGCCTGCTCGGTTCGGGTGGTCAAGAGTGATTGCAGGAATGGATCGAACAGGCAAAAAATTCCCGAATGTTGGTAAAAAAGACGTTTCTTCCGCTTTTCAACGAGTTGAAGACCGATTATTTGGTACGTCAAAACATCTTGTAACGAACTTTTTGTTTCCTTTGTATTAGTCAATAACTTCAAAATTTATCACTTATGAATCTGAAATCATTTCTGATCGTATTGATGTCGCTGGTATTCACATCACAGATACAGGCGCAGCTTTTGAAAAGAGTGAACGGGAACGACAAGTACGAGACTCGAGAATATAAAGTGGGCGATTTCACGAAAGTGAATCTGTCTCATGCCTTCAATGTAGTTTATAAAAACAATCCCGATTCGGCGGGTATCGTCAAAGTATATGGCGAAGAGAACATCCTGGACATGCTGGAAGTGAAATGCGAAAAAGGGAAACTCTGGATAAAACTGAAAACGATCCGAGATCCGAAATTCGGCGTAATCCTGATCCACATGTATTCCAACGGTTTGGACGAGGTGATCTGCGACGGAGGAGGCACCTTTGAAATCCTTTCGCCACTTGATGCTCCCGAGATTCGTCTGAGCGTAACGGGTGCCGGACAAATCAAAGCCGAAAAGATCACTTGTGGTGTTTTGCAGGCGAGCGTAGGCGGTTCGGGAGATATCCTGGTAGCCGGAACAGCCGGTTTTGCCGACCTGTCGGTTCAAAACAAAGGCGAGATCCGTGCGCTTGATCTGAAAGCGGAAAGCGGTAGCGCCCACATTACCGGAGGTGGTGAAATTCGCTGCAACATCGAAAAAGAACTGAAAACCGTGATGACCGGAGGCGGAAAGATCTATTATTCCGGAAAACCGGAATTGAAATCTCGCAGCTTCGGATCCGGACAGGTGATTCCGTTGTAAGCGAAAACAATAAATATTTATTCAATTTTAAAAATAAAAAAACGTCCTGCTTTTCATCCAATTGAAAGCAGGGCGTTTGCTTTTTGCTACAATTATTAGCGTAAGTAGTTTCAAAAAAGAAATTAATAAGCAAAAAACCAACGATTACCCGCTCAATAACCCGAAACATTACGGAAAATATTCTTTAATCCTTTGCTTAATCAGCGTTTTAAGATTAATTTTGCGGTGCAAATTGAGTCTCCAATAAACATTATTAACAAACAAATAACTAAAAATTCAATCCTATGTGGTTAGTTCATTCTTCTATCGGTAGAAAAGTGGCCATGAGTCTCTCCGGTCTTTTTCTGATCGTGTTCCTATGTGTTCACCTTACGGCGAACATGTTCATGTATGTGAGTCCTGCCGCTTTCGGCAAAGCATGCGAATTCATGGGTAGCCCGCTTGTAATGACAATGGTTCCCGTACTTGCTTTCGGACTAGTATTTCACATTGTGTACGCGTTCGTTCTGAATGCAAGAAACCTGAAAGCGCGCGGTCATGAGAAATATGCCGGCGGTAACGCTACTCCGGTATCGTTCGCAGCGAAAAACATGCTTGCGCTTGGTATCATCGTTCTTGGAGGTTTGGCTTTCCACCTGACTCAGTTTTGGGCTCAGATGCAGCTACAGGCATTCATCGGAAATGAGGAATATCCTCTTTTGATCGAAAACGGTTTGCCTTTGTATGACGCTGCAGGCGAATTGATCGCACCTTTCGTACTTGCAAAAATCTATTTTAGCAACTGGGTATTTGATTGTATCTATATTGTCTGGATCGTTGCTTTGTGGTTCCACTTGTCACACGGTTTCTGGAGTTCATTCCAGAGCATCGGTGTAAACAACCGCGTATGGTTCAAACGTTGGAACGTGATCGGACAGATTTTCGCAACCATCGTTTGCCTTGGTTTCATTTCATTCCCTATCGCATTCCTTCTTGGAATCCTATAATTATCCGGCAAACAAAGTTAAACTCATAATCCTTTAAATAGATATGACAAAGATTAATTCCCGTATTCCTGAAGGGCCATTGGCTGAGAAATGGAATAATTATAAAAGTCACCAGAAATTGGTGAACCCGGCTAACAAACGCCGTCTGGATATCATCGTTGTGGGTACCGGTCTTGCCGGTGCGTCTGCAGCTGCTTCTCTTGGCGAGATGGGCTTCAACGTAATCAACTTCTGTATTCAGGACTCTGCTCGTCGTGCTCACTCGATCGCGGCTCAGGGAGGTATCAATGCAGCTAAAAACTATCAAAACGACGGTGACTCGGTTTACCGTTTGTTCTACGATACAATCAAAGGGGGCGACTATCGTGCTCGTGAGGCAAACGTTTACCGTCTTGCTGAGGTTTCTAACGCCATCATCGACCAGTGTGTTGGCCAAGGTGTACCTTTCGCTCGCGAATACGGCGGTCTTCTTGACA
The DNA here is from genome assembly GCA_947074245.1 of uncultured Bacteroidales bacterium. Classification (GTDB taxonomy): domain Bacteria; phylum Bacteroidota; class Bacteroidia; order Bacteroidales; family JAUNSR01; genus JAUNSR01. The sequence goes on from CAMTOW010000002.1 coordinate 21,643, forward strand.
ACCGTTCTTTCGGTGGTGCTCAGGTATCACGTACATTCTACGCAAAAGGACAGACAGGTCAGCAGCTTCTTTTGGGTGCTTACTCGGCTCAGATGCGTCAGGTTGAAAAAGGAACGGTTAAACTATATACTCGTTACGAAATGCTTGACCTTGTCATGATCGACGGTCGTGCTCGCGGTATCATCGCTCGTGACTTGGTTACCGGTAAATTGGAGCGTTTCGCTGCTCACGCGGTTGTAATCGCGACAGGCGGATACGGTAACGCATTCTTCCTTTCTACCAATGCGATGTCTTGTAACGGTTCTGCTGCGATGCAGTGTTACCGCAAAGGGGCTTACTTCGCAAACCCTGCTTTCGCTCAGATTCACCCGACTTGTATCCCGGTTCACGGCGAATTCCAGTCGAAACTGACGTTGATGTCTGAATCTTTGCGTAATGACGGTCGTATCTGGGTTCCTAAGAAACTGGAAGACGCTCAGGCGATCCGTGAAGGCAAATTGAAACCGACTCAGATCGCAGAAGAAGATCGCGACTATTACTTGGAGCGTCGTTACCCGGCATTCGGTAACCTGGTTCCTCGTGACGTGGCTTCTCGCGCTGCGAAAGAGCGTTGCGACGCCGGTTTCGGTGTAAACAACACAGGTCTTGCCGTATACCTTGACTTCTCTGACGCGATCAAACGTCTTGGTCGTGACGTAGTGGAAGCTCGTTACGGAAACTTGTTCCAGATGTACGAAAAAATCGTTGACGATAATCCATACGAAACTCCGATGATGATCTATCCTGCGATCCACTATACAATGGGTGGTATCTGGGTAGACTACGAACTACAGACTTCAATCCCTGGATGTTTCTGTATCGGTGAAGCGAACTTCTCAGACCACGGTGCAAACCGTTTGGGTGCTTCTGCATTGATGCAGGGTCTTGCTGACGGATATTTCGTATTGCCATATACAATCCAGAACTATCTGGCTGACCAGATCCGTGTTCCTCGTTTCTCTACAACTCTTCCTGAGTTCGATCAGACCGAGAAAGAACTACAGGATAAGATCAACAAGATCATGGCAGTACAGGGTAACCGTACCGTAGATTCAATCCACAAAGAACTTGGTTTGATCATGTGGGATTTCGTAGGTATGGCTCGTACGAAAGAAAGCTTGGAGCTTGCCCTTACGAAATTGAAAGCGATCAGAAAAACGTTCTGGGCTCAGGTATACGTACCGGGCAAAGCAAACGATTTGAATACAGAACTAGACAAAGCACTTCGTTTGCTTGACTTCATCGAAATCGGTGAGTTGATGGCGTTGGACGGTCTGAACCGTGAAGAATCTTGCGGTGGTCACTTCCGTGAAGAGTATCAGACTGAAGAAGGTGAGGCACTTCGTCGTGACGACTTGTTCTCATACGTTGCTTGTTGGAAATATGAAAGATCG
>CAMTOW010000003.1 GCA_947074245.1 uncultured Bacteroidales bacterium
GCACCTATTCAAAACTGACCTTCGAATATCATCACATGCAGGAGTTCCGCCGCGGAGGCAACCGCTTCGACCGCCCGCCGCATGAAGCCGATATCGCCGAACAGATCGAAAGCTCGATCAACGGCGGAGGACTGAAATTCGATTATTTCTTTCCGAACGAAAAACAGAAGATCAGTTTATTCACTTCCGCGCAACACATCGATCGAGACAGCTATTACGGAGCCGGACAAGACCCGGACGCGTATGGCAATACCAAAGACCTGACCTTTTTTGCAGGTTCGCAATATACCCATCAGTTCGGAAACTGCCTTTTCATGCCTTCCGAACTGTCAGCCGGTATCGAGTTCAACACCAATACCCTCGAAGACCATATGTGGGGATACGACCGCCGGATGAAACAAACCACCAACGTCGGAAGTTTCTACGCTCAAAACGAATGGAAAAACACCTATTGGAGCATCCTATTGGGCGGACGAATGGATAAACACAATCTGATCGATCATGTGATCGTAAGCCCCAGAGCCAATATTCGTTACAATCCGATCGAAGATGTCAGTCTGCGCGCTACCTACGCATCCGGATTCCGTGCGCCACAGGCCTTTGATGAAGACCTGCATATCGAAAACGTAGGAGGTTCGGTGTCTATGATCGAGCGAAGCGAAGACCTCAAAGAGGAGCGATCGCACAGTTTCAGTCTATCCGGCGATTTCTACAAACGATTCGGAGCCTTTCAGACCAACCTGCTTATTGAGGGATTCTATAATAAGCTCAACGACGTATTCCTTCTGGAAGATATCGGTGAACGTGACGGGATACTCATCAAAGAGCGTCGAAACGGAGCCGGCGCACGTGTGATGGGATTAACCCTGGAGGGGAAAGTGGCTTATCTGTCTCTATTGCAGTTTCAGGCCGGAGTCACACTTCAAAAAAGTCGGTATGACGAAGCCGAGCAATGGAGCGATACGGCTCCGGCTGAACGAAAAATGTTTCGTACGCCATCTACATACGGATATTTCACGGCAACCTGCAATCCGATCAAACCCTTTACGATTGCCCTTTCCGGTACTTATACCGGACGGATGTATGTACAGCACTTTGCCGTTGACGATCTTACGGAGGACCGATCCGTGCATACGCCCGATTTTTTCGATCTGAATCTGCGACTCTCCTACGACTTCAAGATCTGGAATGAGATCGGATTACAGACCAACATCGGCGTGCAGAACCTATTCAATTCCTACCAGTCGGACTTCGACAAAGGAGCCAACCGCGACTCGGGATATATCTACGGCCCCGGTTCGCCCCGCAGCTTCTTCGCAGGTATCAAAATTTCATATTGATCCCAGAAGATCAACCAATCATAAAAGAAAACGGCTATCCACAGATGGATAGCCGTTTTCTTTTATGCGGATATGATGTATCCCTATAAAATCAATTCTGATTCCGAAACATACCGGGAGTAAGCCCCGTATGCTTTTTAAAATATTGCGTAAAGAACGATGGATTCGGAAAATTCAGCTGATCCGAAATCTGAGCGATACTCATCGTATTGTTTTTCAACAAACCTTTCGCATTGACGATTACCGTAAAGGCGATCCAGGCGGAAGGCGTCTGTCCGGATTTTTCTTTTACGACCTGATACAGGTATTTCGGCGTGACGAAAAGCCGCGAAGCATAAAACTCCGGTTCGCGCGAATCTTTATAATGGATTGCCAATAAATAAAGAAAATCGGCCAGCAAAACATCTTTCCGTTTTCCGGTACTCTGCTCTATCGGTTTTTTATGCGAATAGATGGCGCATATCTCATAACAAAGTGCCAAAATCAGTTTCTCGGCGATTTCCCGCATAAAACTTTTTCCCGTTCGCGTAGATTTTTGATGAACCAACTCACACAGTTCCATGATGTTGGTTACATCCGTTTCAGCCAAAGCCATGCAGGGATGCTCTTTGATATATACGAAATAAGAGATCAATGAGCCGATCTCAAACGTAGCAAAGAAATCCGGACTTATTCCGAATACGAAAAACTTAATATCGTCCGAAAATGAGATGGGTTGAAAGATGGTCTGAGGGAATATCACAAACATATCCCGCTCGTTCACCTGATAAATCTTCGAATCGATCATCACCTCTCCCGAACCTTTCAAACAGATCCCGATCGCTCCTCCGGTGAGTCTGCGGGGAGAAACGATACTCTCCAGTATATTACAACATCCTTTTTCGATAATGAACAATGAAAACAGATCCAGAACGATGTGTTCCTTAATCTCGTCCATTCCGAACAACTCAATATTCCCGCCTATTCCCATCAAGCAAAATAAAACATTATAAACTTATAAATTTCTATCACTTCTACAAATATACAGCAAAACAAAACATTTATACTTCCCATATCAACTTTTTACAAAAGTTTTACACTATAATTTTGCATTCAATCCTTAGGTGAACAAAATCATTAAGTTATGTATAAAATCAAGTATTTCGTTTTTTCAGCTCTTGCCTTGCTTTTGGCTGGATGTTCTCAACCGAAAAAAAGTACAGACCCACAGCCCCGTAGTGTAAAGGTCAAAGAAGCAACGCTCTTTAGCGATCCTACCCGGGCTTGCTATCCGGCAAAGATCATCGCTACGGAAGAGTATAACGTCGCTTTCCGACAGGGAGGCATGATCGTTCGGATTCCCGTCGGCGTGGGGCAACAGGTCCGTCAGGGAGAAACCATTGCGATCTTGGATACCCGCGATTATCAAACGCAGCTCAATGCGACTCAGGCTCGTTTCGATCAGGTCAAAGCAGAGTACGAGCGTGTGGCGGCTCTTTATAAACGAGGCAGCGTATCGCCCAACGATTATGAAAAAGCCACTTCCGGTATGAATCAGCTTGCCGAACAACTTCAGGCGCATAAGAACGCGCTTGCCGACTGCCACCTCAAGGCACCGTCTGCCGGAAAAATCGAACGGATCAACTTCAAGCAAGGAGAAACCATTGGCGCCGGAATGCCGGTGATCTGTATGGTGGATAACGAACGTCCCGAAGCGGAAGTATTTATTCCGGCCGAAGCGATTGATCAAGCCAAGTCGTCCAACGCTTATTTCGACAAAAACGGAGTTCACGAACTCCGATTCGTTTCACTCACACCCAAAGCTACTTCGGGCGGTCTGTATAAGGCCCGATACGCGTTTAAGAACAACGACGCCAAGATCCGTACCGGCGAAGTGGGTAACATCCTGTTTTCGTCTCAGCCCGACCAGGTCGTCAGTTCATATTGCGAGATTCCGACAGAAGCCGTATTCGAGTCAGACGGCTCCTCGTATGTATGGGTCATGAATGAAACCTCAACCCGCGCTCTGAAAAAAAGCGTCCGTCCCGTAAAAATCAGAAACAACGGCAATATGATCCTATCCGGAATTTCTGCCGGTGATCAAGTGGTCGTTGCCGGCGTACATACCATCACCGAAGATATGGAGCTGCGCATATTGCCTCAACCATCCAAAACCAATATCGGAGGGCTTAAATAATGAATATAACCGCTTATGCACTGAGCAACCGGGCTCTGATCAAATTCATCCTTGCGATTCTTCTTTTTGGGGGAATCTATGCTTTCGACCGAATGAGCAAAATGGAGGATCCGGAAATCACGGTGATGCAGGCCATGGTCGTCGCGACCTATCCCGGAGCCTCTCCGTATGAGATCGAACTCGAAATAGCCGATCCGATCGAAAAGGCGATCTTAACGATGCCTTCTCTAAAGCGGGTGGAAACCCGTGCTATGGACAATTATTGCCTGCTTTCGGTCGAACTGGAAAGCACGACCAAACAGAGCGATATCCAGCAACAGTGGGATCTGTTGCGCAGAAAGATGAGCGATATCACCTCTTCTCTGCCCAAAGGAGCCGCCCCTCCGGTCGTCATGGACAATTTCGGGGATGTATACGGAATGTTCTTCGCGATCACGTTCGACGGATACGATACCAACGAGACCATGGATTATATCTCGATGATCGAACGTCGGCTGAAAGAGATCGAAGGAATCGGACAGATCACCCTTTATGGCAATCAGACCCCATCGGTGGAAGTGGTTCTCGATCAGGCGCGTCTGGCATCATTGGGCATACTGCCATTCGAGATCCTTTCGGCCATTGAGAATAACAACAGTACCATTTATGCGGGGCTGCTCGACAGTGGAGACAGTCGATATAAAATTGATATTCGCGGCAAATTCGCATCGATCGACGATATCGGCAATACCATCATCAAAGGTCATGAAGGCGAAACCTTCCGGTTGTCCGACATCGCCACGATCCGAAAAAGCGTCGTCACTCCTTCGCGCGCTTCCCTATATTACGATGGCACGCAAGCCATCGGCCTGTCTGTAGCCATGAAAAAAGGATACGACATCATCAAGTTGGGAAAAATCGTTACCGCCGAATTAGAGTCTATTCATCTTCCGGTGGGAATCACCATCAACAATGTGTTTTATCAGCCCGACCGTGTCAGCGATGCCATCCGGCAATTCATTTGGAATCTGATCCTTTCGGTCATTATCGTGATTGCCGTCTTGATGCTTACGATGGGATGGCGCACCGGAGCCGTTATCGGGCTGGGGCTTTTCATTACCGTATTGGGATCGGTGATGATATTGGGCATGATGCACGGCACCTTGCAACGGGTTTCGCTCGGCGCGTTTATCATCGCCATGGGGATGCTGGTTGATAACGCGATCGTGGTGGCCGACGGGATTCTGGTCGATCATCAGAAAGGGATGAAACGCCCCGACGTACTTATCCATGCCGCCCAAAAGACGGCGTGGCCGCTTTTCGGCGCTACGCTCATCGCGATTCTCGCCTTTCTGCCCATCGCGCTTTCACCCGATACGGCAGGTCAATATGTGAAAGACCTGTTTGTCGTGCTTTGCGTATCGCTCCTTCTGAGTTGGCTTTTGGCGCTGACTCAGATTCCGCTGAATATGGCCCGAATCATCGACAAGACTCCTAAAAGCGACAAACCGAGCGCCGGCAAATACGACAAACAGTTCCGTTCGGCAGTTACATTCGTTCTGACGCATAAGACGGGGATGCTGCTCATCGTAGTCGGATTGCTCGGACTCAGCATATTCGGATTTCGTTTCGTGCCGAAAGGCTTCTTTCCCAATATGGTATACGATCAGTTGTATATCGAATATCAGCTCGACGAATCCAAAACCGCAGAACGGATCCGTGCCGACCTGCATGAGGTCGAACAGTATCTGAAAGGCAGAAACGGTGTAAAACATGTGACCACGAGTATGGGCGGTACCCCCTCCCGATACAACCTGGTACGTACCATTGCCGATCCGGCTCTGAATTACGGCGAACTGATCGTGGATTTCGATTCACCTCAAACACTTGAGAAATCGCAACAAGAGATTCAGGAGTATCTCAACACCAACTATCCCGAAGCGTATGTACGGGTAAAACGATACAACCTGATGTATATGAAATATCCGGTCGAAGTGATGTTTCGCGGACCCGATCCCGCCGTTTTGAAATCGCTTGCCCGACAGGCCAAACAGATCATGAACGAAACGGAAGGCGCCGTGCTCGTAACGGACGACTGGCAAAAGAGCGTCCCTTCGATTTTTGTCGGATACAATGACGAGCGCGCCGCGCAGGCCGCACTTTCGCGCCGGGAAACGGGATTATCGCTGCTTTCTGCAACAGACGGCATTCCGGTAGCCGATTTCTACGACGGGCGTCACCGGATACCGGTTATTTTCAAAACCGAGACGACCGATCTTGAAAACAGTACCGTTTGGCGTCTGTTGCCCCATGTAGACGGATTGAACGAAGAGATGATCAAAGACGTATCGCTCGGCGTGCGAAAGAAAGGGGATGTGGTCAGTGAACTGACTTCGACCGTACCGATCGGACAGATCAGCGATTCCATCTGGATCGAATGGACCGATCCGATCGTACGTCGCTATAACGGAACGCGATCCATCAAAGCCCAATGCAACACGACCAACGAGATCACCGCTGATCAGTTACGGGAACGGTTGTTGCCGCGCATCAGTGAGATCGAACTGCCCGAAGGGTACAGTGTCAAATGGTTGGGCGAATACGATGCCAGTACGAACGCGAAGAAATATCTTTTCGCCAATGTCCCGATGGCCATCGTTTTGATGATCCTGATTCTGATTGCGTTGTTCCGGGATTATAAGAAACCGTTGATCATCGCCCTGTGCCTGCCGTTGGCGTTCATCGGAATCGTGGCGGCCATGCTAATCAGCGGAAAAGAGTTCGGATTCGTAGCCATTGTGGGGACGCTGGGGCTTATCGGCATGATGATCAAAAACGGAGTCGTACTCATTGATGAGATCACGCTGCTGATCCGTCAGGGAGTCGAACCGTTCAACGCATTGGTGGATGCCTCGATGTCGCGCTTCCGCCCCGTTATGATGGCGTCATTCACCACCATTCTGGGGATGATCCCTCTGGTAGCGGATGATATGTTCGGATCCATGGCGGTTACCATCATGGGCGGACTCTTTGTCGGAACCATCATCACCCTCGTGGTAATCCCGCTCTTCTATTCACTTCTTTTTAAAATCAAAGCGGATAAAAAATGAAAAAGACCTATGGATTGATACTGGCGTTCATCGCCATCGTATTCCCGCTCAAAAGTCAGCAACTCAGTCGGTCGCAATGCCGGGAACTTGCGCTCGAATACAATAAAAAGATCATCATATCCCGGCTCGAACAAGAACGGGCCGGTTATGAGAAAGCGGTTTATAAATCGAATTTCTTTCCGAAAATCGCACTCAACGGCGGTTTCATGATGACCGACAGCCGGTTTTCACTAACCATCCCCGGCGGTTATCTGCCTACGTTCGTCCCATCGGCAGACGGCGGCCTGCTCCCCGATCTGATGATCGGAAGCAACGGACTGCCCGTCACCGGCCCCGACGGCAATCCGATCTTCAACCGATATGCCTATATGCCCGATACCAAGTTGAATATGGACCTGAACAAGGCCTATATGGGATCGGTCTCTGCCAGACAACCGCTTTATACGGGTGGTAAAATTCGTTCGGCCAACCGAATGGCGACTTTGGGCGAACAGATCGCTACGAGCAACATCCGGAAAACGAAAGACGAAATCATCGCTTCGGCCGATGACGGCTATTGGCAACTGGTGAAAGTTCTGGAACTTTATCAGGTAGCGGTCACTTATGAAAAAGCGTTGGATGAGATCGTGCGCAACATCGAGAACTCGCTCGAATTCGGAATGACCATTTCTGCCAACCTGCTGCGCGCCAAAACCAAAATGAACGAAGCCAAACTGATGGTACGCAAAGCCCAAAACGGAATCAACCTGGCGCGAATGAACCTGTGTCATATCACGGGGCTTCCGCTCGATTCGGCAATAGAACCGATCAATGATACCGACAATACCATCCTGCATCCGGTGTTTCAAGGAGAAAACATCAGTGGCAGGGCCGAAGTGGAGATGTTGCAGACGCAGGTATCCGTCATGCAGGAGAAGATTAAAATCGCCCAAAGCGAATACATGCCACAAGTTTTGCTCATGGGCGGATACAATTATATGGGGGGCGGAAATATCGGCGGAAAAGCGTTCGACAACAACGGCGGTCTGAATGCAGCCGTGACCGTTACCATCCCGTTGGTGACGTGGGGAGAGAACCGAAACAAGGTGCGCTCGGCGAAAACCGATCTGAAGATCGCGCAAATGAAGAAAAACGAAGCGGAAGAACTGATGCTTCTGGAAGCGACCAAAGCATTCAACGATCTCGAAGAAGCCTTCCTGCGCGTAGAGCTCACCGCTTCCTCCATCGACGTAGCCATCGAAAACAGCCGGATCAACAAAGACAATTTCGAGTTGGGCATGGGGACGCTTTCGGATTATCTCGAAGCGGAAGCGATGCTCCAAGAGGCCCGAAGCGATTATGTGGAAGCCAAAGCCGCTTATTATCTGAGCGAAACGGCCTATCTGAAAGGGATCGGAAAGCTGGAATACTAAAATTTCATCTCTTGCTGCCTGAAAAACTACAATCGGGTGCCTGAAAAATCAAATTTAACCGAGTGGCATTTTCTCATTCACACGCGATCGAATGCTCTTTCGAAGGGGCGTAAATACCCATTTGCTCCCGTTTAAATCGTCCTTAAAAGGCAAGTAAATCGAATGCTGCCACTCGGGAAAACAATTGGTTCCAATAAAAAAAGCCGGATTTGCATCCGGCTTTTTTATTACTATAAACAACAATTCTCGTTTGCATCTGTCAATAGATAGGCATTGAGAATCCTTACTCCTTCACAGGAGCGGTTTCTTTGGGAAGATCCTCGAACAGGAACTCCACTTCACCCGTATCCAAATGATGATAAGCGGCTACCAAACCGATCTTACCCTTCTCATAAAGATCTTTCAGCACGGCGCTCCGCTCCAGAATCTCATCCATCGAGTGATGGATATTGTGCTGTGTAACAGCCTCAACGAATTCAGGCTCATTCGGATTAGCTCCCGGCATTTCGGATTGCACCTCGTCGATCGAAACTTTCAGTTTATCGAGCAACTGAGTGAGTTTCCCCACTTTTTTACCGGCACAAGCGCCTTGAGACGCGCCGCATTTGCTATGCCCCAAAATCATGATCAGTTTGGAACCCACCACGCTGCACGCATATTCCATACTGCCGATGATATCGTCATTGAGAATATTACCCGCGATACGCAGACTGAATATATCACCCAATCCCTGATCGAAAATCAGTTCGGCTGAAGTACGGCTGTCCATGCAACTCAACACGATAGCGAAAGGGTGCTGCCCGTGCCGATAGTACTGAACCTGATCCAGCAGGTTGCGGTTTAGCTTCAGGTTGCTTACGAAGCGATCGTTACCTTCCTTCAAAAACTGCAAAGCTTTTTGAGGAGTCATCGTTGCTAGGGTTTCGGATGTATGTATTTTCATATTCTTTTCTTTTTTAATAAGAACGGAATTTTCCCATAGATGCCTACGCTGTATGCGTTAAATTCCGTCGAAGTTATAACAATTATTTGATCCCGCGAATCAGATTGCGGCATGATGTTTTATGACCATCGGTGTAAAATCACCTTTATCATCTGATTGACAATTCGTTTTAAATCCGATCAGTTCGATACGGATGTTCATTTCTTTGGCGCGATGATTGGCGAATTCGCTGATCAGATCCAATACATCGGTTGCGATATAGGATGAGCGCGTAGCGTCTATGGAAACAGCCATATCCGAAGGTATATCGTGAAGTACTTTCTTGATGGCAGCCTTATTCAAAAACGATACCTCTTCGGCGAGCGTGATGGTGATATGCCCGATCGAATCGCGTTTATGAATGAAACATGCGCGTTTTTTATTTCCAAACAAAATATAGACGATGCTGATAAGCATCCCTACCCCGACACCAACAAGCAGATCGGTAAACACGACCATAGCCATCGTCGCAAAAAACGGAATGAATTGCAGGCGTCCTTTGTGCCAAAAATGAATAAACACAGCCGGACGAGCCAACTTATATCCCACAAGGATCAATACCGCCGAAAGCGTAGCCAACGGAATCATATTGAGAAGAAAGGGGATAAAAAGAACGGAAACCAACAGCAATCCGCCGTGAATAATGGTAGACATCTTCGAGGTAGCCCCCGCACGCGCATTGGCTGAACTGCGGACTACGACCGACGTCATCGGTAAGCCTCCGATAACGGCACTCAGAAGATTGCCGAGCCCCTGAGCCTTTAGCTCAAGATTGGTATCGGTGATGCGGCGATGATCGTCCATTTTATCGGCAGCCTCTATGCAAAGCAGCGTTTCGATCGAAGCGACCATAGCGATCGTTCCTCCCAACACCCAAACCTTCGGATTTAAAATTCCGCTGAAATCGGGGAAGACAAATAAAGAGGTAAAAGCCCCGGCATTTTCCAAAACCGGAAGTTCGACCAACATCGTACCGTCGATATACAAAGGAGAACCGGCAAGACGGAAAAGCTGGTTGACAAGAATGCTTACGACAACCGCCGTCAGTGCTCCGGGAATCATTTTCAGATTACGGAACAGCGATACCTTCTCCCATACGAGCAGAATGGCCAAAGAAAGAAGCGTAATCAGAATCGCACCCGGATGGATCGAGTTGAAAAAAGAGGTAAAGACGGAAGCGGGATCCGCAATCAATGAAGAGAAAAACGGAGCTTCGGCCTCCACGGATGGAGCGTATCCGAATGCGCCCGGAATCTGTTTGAGAACGATGATGACGCCGATACCGGCAAGCATCCCTTCGATCACGTTGTTTGGAAAATAGTGTGAAATTCCGCCGGCTTTGATGAATCCGAAGATAATCTGGATCAGTCCCGCTATCATTCCGGCAAGCAACACAAGTTCGAACGAACCCAGTTCGGCGATACCCGCAACCAGGATTGCAGTCAGCCCGGCAGCCGGTCCGGAGACACTGATGGGAGAATTACTCAAAGCCCCGACGATGATCCCCCCGATAATACCGGAGATGACACCCGCCAAAGGGGGTGCTCCCGATGCAAGAGCTATTCCCAAACACAGGGGAAGAGCGACCAGGAATACGACAAGTCCCGACGAAAAATTAGATTTTAATTGAGTGATAAACGTTTTATTTTGCATGATTGATTGTAGAAATACGTATGACGACAAGCCGCATAAACCATCGTATGCAGTGCCAATGTCAGTCGATACCAATTTAAATGAGATAATGAGGGTGCATCTGTTACAAATCGAATGAAACAGACGAAACATACCGAATCTTCACAAACACAGGAAGAATCGTAAAATCAACTACAAAATAAACGTTCGGGAGGTGGAGAAAGGAATTCGATGTGAGGGGCCAGATGATTCTCATCATGCGAGCCTTTATTTTTCTTTTTCGCCAAAAGCGATTTATCGCGAAGTAAAGACGGTAGCGTAGAGATCAGATCCTCGTCGACCGTAGAAGAGTCTTCCTCTACCGGCTGCGACGCAGATGACGGATCGCCCGAAGAAGCAGGCAGTTGATCATCATCGTACGGGACATAATCGGTATCGGCTTGCAGAATTTCCGTCACCACTTCCGTTGGAAGAGAAGAGGTATTCTCGAAAAAATTTCGCGTAGCGGAAGCCGACATATTCATACAGCTCAAAGACATGAAGCTGATGATTATGACCCAAATAGTCATTGACGACACTCTATTTCCGAAACGTATGCTCAATATTATTCGATTTTAATGGACGGATGAATCCGATTTGTGAATCTCGGTTGCAAATATATAGCAGAACCCCAAAAAGGCAAACACCCAAAAGTATTAAAAGATTGAAAATTAACCAATTACAGATTAACAACCGCCACAAAACAAGACTTAAACAGCTCATTATAGGCAGATTAACACTACTTCGAATCATTCCAAAAATGATTTCTATCCGAATGATATAAAAAGAAAAAGGCGAACCGAAACGGTTCGCCTTTTTGCATGTCTGATAACACAAACTGAATATAGATTAATTTTTAATCAATTTAACCACATTCAGAAGTTTACCTTCTTTATTATTAACCTTAACCACATAGTGTCCCGGTTCAACATTCAATCTGATCTGCATGAATTCACCTGCATTGATCGTCTGATTTTCGCGATATACCTGACGTCCTGTCAAGTCGAAGATCGATACATTGTACTCTCCTGCTGCCGCAAAGCGTAGGTTTACTACGTCATGGAACGGATTCGGATAAGCGTTTAGAATGTTTTCTACTTCAGACTCTTCGATACCGTCTTCAACATCTTCCACGTTTACATAAGGGAATGATTTCGTGTCTTTACCCCAGCTGTTTGCAAGAGTAAGCGTGATGTTCTGCAATCCCGGTTTGTCGAATGTCAGTTTCGCAGCACCGGTCTTATCGTTACCTGTCGCTTCAGCAACGCTGGCAGATGTAGACCAAGTTGGTTTTGTTTCTACGACAAACGCAGTTCCTTCGATGAACGGACATCCAGGAGTAAACGCTGAATTAGAAGTCCAAACAAGATCGCCTTGTCCTTCTCCGTCTGCTTCAGTATAAGCATGGATACCTGCGTTGATTGGTTTCTGACCAGTACTGATGAACGCACCGCTCTCTGAATTCGGATCGATTTCGAAATCCCAGTTTCCGAACAATGATTCCGGTGTTTCTGTGATGTTTTCAATCGCAAGGTTCACATCCTCCTGAGTCATCGCTTTGTCCCAATACTGGAAGTTGTCGATCACCCCGTCAAGACCGGCTCTACCGAATGCAGGACCACCTACAGCGACGATGTTTGCACCACGCATACCGTAAACGCTACCATGGAATTTATCGTTGGTTGTGCCTGACTCAACGGCGCTACCGCCAGACAGACGCTGCCACAATGTTACTTCCTGCTCTACACCGTTTACATAAAGTTTGAATCGAAGCTGCTGAGCGTCATTGTATTCGAATACATAAGCGAAGTGAGTCCAAGGACCTGCTTCAATTTTCGTATTACCGAATGTATAAGACAACTCTTTGTTACCCGAAGCGTCGGTTCCACGGAATGTCAAATGGAATGAACCATCCACATTAACCGAGTTCCAAACCCAACCCCAGTCTGTTTTCGGCCAACCTTCACGTTTGTCGCGAATGTTAACGAACTGAGTAAGATCGTTGAACTGATTTACTTTCGCCCAGAATGATACTGAGAATGATTTATGCGGCTGCATCTCCATGTCTGAAGCTTTGAATCCGAAAGCTTGTTCTTTCAGGTCAAGACCGCGAGATCCCAAACCATCTGCCTGACGACCTTCGTAAGCCATTTCAATAGCAGTACCTACTTTCGTTTCAACTTCCGAGTCAGAACCGTTCGCAGTCAACGAAGTGATCTGAGGAAGAGCTCCGGTAGCAAGTGAAGTGATCTGGATATATGAGTTGAATACGCGAACCGAGTCAACACGTTCTCCCGACTGTCTGGCTACTTTACCGGTCAGACGAAGATTATATGTACCCATTTCTGCGATACCTTCAGCCAAGTCAACCCCCATAGCAGCGTCTGCAGAAGCGATTACGTTGCCATTAGCAGCAAGAACTTCCCATTTAGCAGGTTCGTGCAATTCATCCACGAATCCGATTGAGAAATCTTCAGACGGTTTGATTACGCTTTTGCTGATCTCAATGTTGTCGTTGATTTCATACTCACCGATCTGTTGGTATTCGCCCCATGCCACGTCTGATTCAGATTTCATATCAAGAGCAACCGCCGATACACCGAAACGGATTTTCTGCGAGCCTGAATATTCGAACGGAACAGCATAGTACATACCAGCCCAAGAAGTTGTAGCACCCATTAGTACCGGCTCTTGGTTTTCCTGCTGAGCATATAGCTTGAACATTGATGTGTTTACATCCAAGTTGTAGCAAGGCTCACCTGCCTGTTTGTTGTTCGGCATATTGAAGATGATCTTACCATCCACACCTTTGTGTGTAGAAATAAGCGCAGCCGAAGAAGTAACAACCGGTGTAGCCGGTGTAGCTTTAGAACCTCTTACGATTGAGAATTCACCCAAGTGCAAGTTTAGGTTTTCAGCGTTCTGGATATGAAGAGCGACCATAGCCAGAGTTTTTCCGCTCAATGCAGCCAAACCACCGCGAAGCGTGAATTTTTTCTCTACCCACTCGCCTTTTTCAGTAGAAGATGTTTCCAGAATCTGAAGACGATCTTCCATGATCGGATCGTTTTCATTTCCTTCTGCAGATAGACACAATGTGATGTCTGCCGCACCATTCAATACTTTATAACGAACCGTGATCTCATCATTCGAAGCAAGTTCGAACTGAGTTTTGAATAGGTGCAGATATTCGTTCGCGCTCGTACCGTGAATTTTCAAAAGCGATCCACCCATCCAGGCGTCATCCCAAGTAAATTCGGCATCCATTCCGCCCTGAGGCACGTCTGAAGCGTTGCGACCCATGAATTTATCGGCGAACCACCATTTCCATGTCGGAAGATAATCCTGAATACCGATGTTATACCATTCGCTGTTGTGCTGAGTTTTACCTTCCCAATTGAAGTATCTACCGTTACCCAAGTTGAAGTAAGTGATGAACGGCTCGTCGCTCAGATCCCAGCTCAAAGAACTTTTCGCCGACATGAACTTCGACATACCGAAGAACTTGTAGTTGTCCGCATGATAAGACATCATGTTGGATACTTCCGGCGTATTCAACGGGTTTCTCGTACCCCCTGTAAAGTAGCGTTCTACACGCTGCAGGTACGTACGCTGTTTCACATCCGGATTCGCTCCTTTTTCACCGCGGCTTTCGAAGAACATATTCTGAGAGTGAGCACCCCACAATCCGACTGAGATCGGATAATCTTTCAATAGCGTCCAGCTATTGTATCCCGGCTGACCACCCTGCATATTCACACCGGCATACAGATCCAGTGAGTTACGACCGATCTCTCCGGCTTTCGTTACAGAGTTGTTCAACAAAGTAGCGCGATTCCAGTTGTAATTGAAGAAGAAAGAAGATACCGGACCTTCTCCATTCCCGAAGATACGCTCGTTGTGGCTACCAAGACCCTGGTCGAATGTGATCTGACCATTATCGTTGGTACCGTCATACCAGCTCATCATATAAAGCGGCATACGACCCGAACCTTTGGTCTGAGCATATAGTTCTGTGTGATAACTGATGATACGATTCATCCAGTCTGAATTGGTGCGGAACTCCGAGTTATATCCCAAACCGTCGATTCCGTAATATTCCAACAGGTCGGCCATTTTATCGGCACCGTTATCGATCATTGCGTTTAGAGTAGCCTGCCATTCAGCCGTAAAATCAGCCCAAGGAATACCGGCAAGAACCGAAACCCCTACACCGTTTTTGTGCGCAACGTCGGCAAAGTTACCCGGCATACGAACGAACGGAGCTGTCCAGTTCCCATAATGCGTGATATAAGACCACATCGGGAACACCTCGCTGTCGAATACTCCGTCGGGCAATGCGTTGTTCGGAGTATTGTTGATCGGCACCCAGAACAACAATTGCTTGTCATTATCAGCGGTAATCGACTGATTTACCTGAGTAGCGGCATTACGAAAACGTAGTTTAGGTTTTACACGAGAGATAAAGAAGTTCTCATCTTCTGAGTCAAAAAGAGGCTGACCTTTTTCCCAAGCTGAAAGGGCATCTCTAAAATGCTGCTCGCCATTTCCCCAATCGATGTAATTCTCACGGAGTTGTTGAGCACTGAGGGTCATTGGCAGGATCAGACATCCTGCCAAAATCAGTGAATTTTTCATGAACAATTTGATTAGATAGTAAAAGAATTATATAAGATTATTTTTATAAATACACGGCTAGATTGTCTAGCTTGATGATGAACGACTTATCTCCGGATACCACTTTCAGTTCTCCATTGATGTATCTCATCCATTTGTCACCCGGATAATTTGAAATATTCAGTTCTCCGGTAGAGATCTGTGTATAAGCCTCATCAATTTCGAATCGGAACTGATAGCCGTCGCCAACCTGATAGGAGCCGTTTTCAATATCATTCATCGGCGTGGATGGTATGATGCGGATTGAAACCGGTTTAGAACCGCCTTTCGGCTCGAGTTTCAGCATGATATCTTTGGTCGCATTGGATTCTACATACATGCTTCCCGGTTCGTCATTCTCGGTATAGGTCATATTTTGAGTCGGGAACTCTACGACAGTCATTCTTACCGGTTCACTCTTGATCGGGCCTACATAGGCGTAGATCTCCGTCTGTCCCGGATAATGAGCCTGTACGACACCTTTATCATCGATCGAAGCGATATTCGAGTTGGAAGAGTTCCAGAACGGCAAGATTTCGTTGCCTTCTCCGGCATCCACTTTCGCGGTCCATACCGTTGACTGACCTTCGAAGAGCGTTCTTTGAAGCCCCTGATCGATCAGGATCGAAGAAACTTTAATATCAACCTCTACATCGACATATACCACTTTATCATTCGATGTCACCTTCAGTTGCGTGTTTCCGACACCAACCGCCTGGATCATCATCTCGTTGTTGTTGTATCCGATCACCTTAACGATGCTCTCATCCATCGATACGAACTTCGGAACATGGAATCCGAACGATGAAGCCGGAGTGACCGTAGGGATAATATAGGTCTTCTCCTGATAAAGCATTTTGAGGCTAGGCTTATCTACAGTCAGGTCATCAACCGGATATTGAGACGCATAATCCTGAACATCGACCGTTGTTGTCAAGACCGTACCATTGCATTCGAACACCACTTTGGACTGTCCGGTAAACTGGCCCGACCGCACCACAGCATACGCCAAATGGCCAATATTGTTTTTCACATAATTGCCGGTCGTGTACATCTGCGCCCCGTTTCCTTCTGAAGTCCAGTTATACAACTGTGCCGCATTGTTCAAGTCGGTATCGTAAGTCGGATCGACTTTGGTGTAAACCCAAACCGTATCGGTTGAATTGACATCCATCGTACGTGACAATTCATAGGTAACATTCGTAAAGTCTTCCGTCAGTGACGATGTGATCGACGGCGTGACGATAACGGTAGAAGTAGCCTTGGCACTATTTCCGGTTGGTCCGATCGCAGCGGTAATCGCTACTTTGCCGCTTGAGCGAGTCGTATTGAATATATAAGCAAAACGTCCGGTCTCAAAATCGATGAAGCAAGGTTCGTCAGATGCCGGGATCACCAGTTCGGGGTTCGGATTGGTGATTACCGGTTTGTAATCAAGCAAGACCTCTTTCGGAGTTACACAAAACCAAAGACTGTCGTTGTTTTTCGAATAACTTTCTTGAGTTTCAACTTCTGCGACCAACTTCATCGAACTACGGTTCACTACCGTAGCGTTGGTGATGGCGTAACGACCATTTTGTAGAGAAACACGAATTTTTGTCGATTTCCCTTGCGCATCGTCTTTGGCAATCAATTTATTTTCATGGAAATAAACGATATCCTCATCATCCGAACTCCATTCAAGCGGAGTACGAATCGTATCACCCTGAAGATTCTGAACATGAGCCACCATAGGTATGGTATCGCGTGCCGACAACGTGATATTCATCGGATCGATCGTTATATAAACGACTTTGGAGTTATCTAAAGTCGGTTCATCACTACAACCTGTAAAGAAGCCCAAACAACTACTTAACAGAATCGCAGGTAGGACTGATATATATTTCTTCATACTGAATTTTATTTTAGAAATTAACCGGAATCACAACTGGAGAGTTACTATTCGGTTCGATTATCTCTCCTCTCAATTCAGTCTGGACATCCCAGAACACGCGAGTACCTCCGGTATTCGGACCACCCAAAGCAGGAATCATCGTAGACTGGATTTCCAGAGAGTTGTTTTCCGTTTCCACAATCGGGATACGACGGATCTGCAACTCCGTATCCACTCCCGGCATATTATTCAGCTTAACCGGGAACAATCGAGGATAGCCGGTACGGCGGAACGTCGTCCATGCTTCAGCTCCCATCGGGAAGTTGGCTATGTATTTTTGCGTAATGATTTTTTCCAGCAGTTCCTCTTTTGAGTTGGAATCATCCCATTTGACACCTACCGTCACACGCCCTTTGATACTGTTACCACCCGAATAAGGGTCCATATAATCGACCACTTTCGCTTTCTCGATCGCAAGATATTTCTGAATCGCACTCTCGTCGTTGAATCCGTTTTCTGAAAACGCCAAACGGATCCCCCGTTCGTACAACTCCTGAGCCGAGCCACCCATACTCCATCCGCGCAATGCGCCTTCAGCCCGTAAGAACAGCATCTCGGTACGCTTCATATATGCTTTTGGCATCATACGTACATATTCTGTCGCACGGGAGAATGGTCCGTATCCACGAGTCTTATCGCTTTTGTTGATCATGGCCACACCCTGACGGATTCCGATAAAATCTTCATTGGCTGCGATTCCGGAGAATACGCCCGATGCGGTGTTGATTGGATTCGAGTTGCGTCTGAACCAAATCTCCAATAACGGATTATCGTATTTTTTCATGATGTTCTCCAAGGATGCACCCAAACGGATATCGTCCCATTGCTCTCCGATAAAGTAGATCGGATGATCGCTCGTATGCCCGTCGGAATAATAATATGCGAAATCATACATATCACCTTTCATATCGTCAAATACGCCAATACCGTCGTTGACCGCTTTTTCGGCCTGCATCTGAGCTTCGCCCGGATGTGATTTAACAATATTCAGAGCCATTCTCAGACGAATCGAGTTAGCGAACTTCACCCATCTGCGCCAATCACCGCGAGCAAGTGTTGCTGGTCCGGTTTCGATTTTAGCCAATTCTTCGGCATTCGGCTGACGTTCATTCAGGATACGTACGGCTTCATCGAGATCTTCAAAAATCTGCGTATAGACATCGTATCCTCTCATATAGGTCAATGGTGGATCACGTTTCACTCTTCGCCAATCGTCATAAGGTACGGATCCATAAAAATCGACCGTCTCATGTCCGACATAACCTTGTATAATCATCGCTACCGCTTTCCATTCCGGTTTCCCCAACTCCTCGGCATGCAGGTAGGCATTCTTGGAGCCTTTGAAAACTTCGATATGCATCGGTCCGCCCAAATAGTTATTCGGGAAAGTATATAAGGTTGGAAGAGGACCGCCGAACACGAAGTTATTCTGGCTGGTCGTCATATACCCCGAATAGTTGTCGATCGAATTGGAACGTTGATACTGATAATTGTGCTCCTGATAATTGAGCATTTGAGAAATAGAACCCAATAACTCTTTTTCAAGAACGGTTACATCGGTTGCTCCCAAACCGGAATCATCTTCTTGGCTGATCTCATCACCCTTGCCTACAAGCCAAGGGTATTCATCGGCAAATTTAGATCCGCATGAACTCAGGCATAACGATAAAAGCATGCCGGTCAGGAGTTTATTATTGAAAGGAAATAATTTGTTTAACATGATAAAAAACTTTTAGAAAGTCAGTTTTAGATTAAAGGCGTATGACCGAACCGTTGGCAATGCATACGAATCGATACCACTGAATCCGTTGGCAGCCGATACGGAAATATCCGGATCAATTGGAGCTTTCTTATAGATAAAGAATGCGTTTTTCACACTAAACGAAAGATAAAGGTCTTTCTGTGCGCCAAGCAGGTTCGGGAAATTGTAGCCAAGAGAGATATCACGCACACGAAGGTTTGTCGCATCATATACGTATTCTTCCATCGGATTTGCCCCTACCGTGCGGTAATAGTTTTCTACCGATACAAGCTGTCCGTCAGGCAGTCTCTTCAATGTATATTCTTTTCCGTTCTGAGTTACTTTCTCTCCGAAGAAACGATCTTTGGCGGTCTTTTCGGACAGACCGTAGTAATCGCGATCCGGATCTGTCAAAGACATCACTTTTCCTCCGATTTTTCCGTCGATCAGGAAGTAAAAGTTGAAATTCTTCCAGGTCAGCGTCGAGTTCAATCCCAAGTTCACTTTGGCAGTAGCATTTCCTACGAAAGTGCTGAACTGGCCCGATTCCATCTGAGGAACCGCATCTTCATAATTTCCGGCGTTGTTCACTTTGATTGATCCGTCGGGGTTACGAGTGAAACTGTTCACATAAATATCTCCGTAAGAACCTCCCTCGATGTATTTGATCTGGAAAGCCGAACTACCTACCGTATATATATAAGGAGCACCTGTGCTTGTCTTATATGTTTCTATGATTTTATTGTTGTTGTAGGCGATGTTGAAACCAACTTTCCACATCCAGCGACGATCGATCATCCAACGGTAACTTGTTGCAAACTCAACTCCATAGTTGCGGATTTTTCCTGTATTTACCGGTTTTGTTTCTCCGGAGGATAATCCGATATGCAAAAACTGATTCTTCAACAGCGAGTTGTAGTAAGTCACATCGAAACTCAATGTGTTGTTCAGCAACCATACTTCGGCACCCGCTTCGTAAGATGTTGTTTCTTCAGGTTTCGGATTCTCAAAGATCGGCGGACGCGGAGAGATCGCTCCGGAACCGAAGTCGACAGATTGACGACCGAACAACTGATTCGGAATCGGGTTACCCACCAGAGAGTAGCTACCGCGGATCTTCAACTGGTTGATTTTTTCGGCATCCAGTTTCAAGATTCGATCCAACAATACGTTGGCTCCGACCGAGTAGAAATCGAACGAAAGATATTTGTTGTTTTTCCCGCTGAATTGCTGGAACGATTTCGCCCATTCCAAACGATAACTACCATCCAAATAGATCATATCGCGGAAACCGATCGATGCGGTTGCGAAAATCGCCGTAGACCAGTTTCGGTTATCGTAGGAGTCTGTTGCTGAAGTCGCGCTTCCGTTTGGACTTCCGGGACGAATGTAGTTGGAGTTGTTTGGCAAGAATGCATTCGGCACACCGGTACTGTCGATGTTCGTCATGATTGATGTTGATCGGCTGAAATCACGCGTATAGCTGACTCCGGCTGCAGCGTTAATCACGATATCATCGTTGATCTTCTCCATTACGCTTGCCATATAGTCATTGAAGAAACTTGTCGAACGAGAGCTTCCCGACCAGTATTTACCACCAACGTGCTGAGCTTCACGCTGAGTAGAGGCATATTCCGTATTCAGACCATTATCTAAATTCGCATCAACATTCAAACGTGTCTGAAGATCGATATTGCGCCATACATTATACTTTAATGTCATGTTACCCATGACACGATCTTTGACCATATTATCATTGAGCATATTTACCAACCAGTATGGGTTGTTCAAATGCTGGTCATACCAATGCCAAGTCTGAATCGGTTCGCCCAAAAGCTTCTTATTACCCGTAGACGGATTCGAAACGATCGCATCGTTCATCGTTCCCGCATGCTGATAATTGGCTTTGAAATAGCGCATATCCACATTGGCCGGAGTACGATATAAAGCATGAAGCGGGCTTAATGCACGACCGGTTACCGGACGGTTTTTCGTTTCCTGATGAATGTAGTTCAAACTAACACTTAGATTCATCTTATTATCCAACAAGGAGAACGACTCTTTTAACATCACATTATGACGTTGAAATTTATTGTTGGGAAGCATACCCCACTGAGTCGTATTGTTGTATGAAAAATAAGATCTGGTGTTTTCGGTTCCCCCACTCACGGTGACACCGTTATTCAGAGTTACGCCGGTTTCGAAGAAATCCTTTACCGGATCACGCGGCACACCCGTTAAATATGGAGCAGAAGCGATATCATCCGCAGTCATGGATGAAATAAGCGGCCCCCATGCTTCTAATGTTGCGTTTGGAGTCAGACCGTAACGAGTCTGTGTCTTGGGATACATGAAAATCGATTCCAGACTGGTGTTGCTGGTAAAGGTTACCGCTGCCTTACCTTGCTTTCCACTTTTCGTAACGATCGCGATCACCCCATTGTTGGCAGAACTACCATAAAGGGCTGCTGCATTGGGACCTTTCAACACCGTCATTGATTCAATATCTTCCGGATTGATCGTAGAAAGGATGTCACCTCCGTCACGTTCGGCAGATTGCAAAAGACTCGTCGCCTGACCGCTCATACCATCATTCATCGGAACACCGTCGATAACGATCAATGGCTGATTGGTTCCTAAAATGGAGGTCTGACCACGTAAAACGATCTTGGAAGCACCACCTCCGGCACCTGAGTTATTGGGAGTAATTACCAATCCGGCACTTTTACCCTGAAGTGAGTTGATAAAATTGGGTTCTTTAATACGTGTTACCTCATCCGATTTGATCGTCTGAGCAGAGTATGTCAAAGATTTCGCTTCTCGCTCAATACCCATCGCCGTAACAACGACTTCATTTAAGGCTTCGGCATTTTCTTTCAGAACAATCCGTATATCTTTTTGCTTGCCAACGACTACGACCTGAGGCTTATAGCCGATATAGGATACCGAAATACGATCGCCTTCCGATGCTTTCACACTGAAATTTCCATCGAAATCAGTAATTGTACCTTGATCCGTACCTTCGATCTGGATATTAACACCGATCATCGATTCACCTGTCTCGTCTACAACCTTTCCGGTAATCGTTACAGGAGTAGCCGACACAGCTTTCATTGTCAAT
>CAMTOW010000004.1 GCA_947074245.1 uncultured Bacteroidales bacterium
GGCGAGTCACTTTATGATCCATCGAATGAATCGATTGCCCTCCGTATCCGATATATATCTTGCCGATCTTAACTCTGGCGCGGTTCTCTAATTTCGTAATCAGACGCTTTACCTTTAATGCGGTTTCATCGACGTTCTGGATACAACCCCGTTTGATACATCCTTCCGTTTCCTCTTTTTCGAGGGCGTGGATCGTCAGGGATCCCGTGACGTCTCTCGTCCCGATGATACCTGTTATTTTGGATGTCCCAAGGTCTATCGCCGCAATGAACTCATTTAGTTCCATTGTCCTTACGGTATTAATGTTATTAATCTATTTACTGCAAATCACCTGATTTTCGTATTTCAGGTTGATGGTCTTATAAACGTTCCATCCCTTTTTACTCAACCCTTTTTTATAAAAGGTCATCAGGTTATCAAGCTTCTTTTCGTAATTCGTAAAGTCGCCCAACTGGATAATGTGGTCGCCCACTTTCGGGATCAGCTCTACCTCGCCGTTGGGTAGCAGGTGGATCTGTTCGATCTGATACCTCCAAAAGCGATTTTCTTTTAGGAAAAGAGCAAATTCATATAAAGAATTTGATGCTTGCTCTTTGGTCACCTGTCCGCTTGCCACGGGTAGGTGTGCCGTGAAATTATAGGATACGGGCATAATCAGCCCTTCATCATCAATATAGTAATTTCCGCTCGTTCCCATCACACGCAGAATCGGATTTCGTTGATAAATATCGATCCTCAACGTTCCGTTCGGCGTTTTATAACAATTGGCCCTGCGGATAATCGCGTTTTCTTCCAACTTCTCACTGATGTCATAGGTGTCAATCTCATGCAGCGGTTTTCCTACGGGCTGGATTCGATTGCGAGCTAGCGTATTCTTGACATCCTGTAATTTAAGAAACGGTGTTTTAACGCTATCTTGTATATTGATTATTACTTCTTTACATACTTCATTGTCATTTCGGTTTGAAAACAAGAAAAACGCCACTAATAAATAAAGCGGAATCAGACAAGTCAAAAATATGCGAACTAAAGTACCAATCATTTTAACAAAATTTCTTTCACAGGAAGAATAAACCGGTCGATATCGCCTGCGCCAAGCATTATCAGAACCTCAAAGTTACGTTCTTTTATCTTTTCAAGCAACAAATCCTTTGCGCAAAGCTCTTTGTTTTTAGCAGTTAGCTTATCAAAGATGATCTCCGATGTTATACCCGGAATCGGCTCTTCGCGAGCAGGATAGATATCCAAAAGAATAACCTCGTCTGCAAGTGATAAAGCTTTTGCAAATTCTTCGGCAAAGTCTCTGGTGCGACTGTATAAATGGGGTTGGAATACAACGCTGATCCGTTTGTCGGGATACAACGCACGTACCGATCCGATACTCGCTTTCAGTTCGTCCGGATGATGTGCGTAATCATCCAGAAATACGCAATGCTCGTTTTTGATGTGAAAGTCGAATCTGCGTTTCGGGCCCTGAAATGATTTCATGCCGCTGCGCAACTCCTCTTCCGTCACGCCGTTCAGCCAAGCGACAGCCATCGCCGCTATTCCGTTTTCGATATTGATCCGTACGGGAACTCCCAACTCGATGTCGTTGATGCGGGTTGTAGGCGTGATAAAGTCGAACAGAATCGTACCGTTGCCGATACGGATGTTTTCCGCATGAAAATCACCACCCTCTTCAGCCGAGTAGGTATAGCATTTTACACCTTCAGCCAGTTCCGGGCGAACCTTGAGCCCTTTTCGGATAATCAATGTTCCTTCCGGGCGTATCAAAGTCGTAAAGTGTCTGAAACTTTCCAGGTAAGCCTCTTCCGTTCCGTAAATATCCAAATGATCGGGATCCGATGATGTTATCACAGCCATATAGGGCTGCAAGTGATGAAAGGATCGGTCATATTCGTCTGCCTCGATGACGGTCAGATCGCTTCGGGTCGATAAAAGCAGGTTGCTGTCATAGTTCTTCAAGATTCCTCCCAGGAAAGCGTTACAATCCACATGCGATTGTTTCAGCAGATGTGCCGTCATGCTCGATGTGGTCGTTTTCCCATGTGTACCTGCGATACACAATCCACGGTCAGAACGTGTAATTAATCCTAAAAGTTCAGCACGTTTGATAATTTTGAATCCATTCTCGCGAAACCAGCTAAGCCCCGCATGCGACTCCGGAACAGCCGGTGTGCGTACGATCAACGTCTCTTCCGGATTACGGAATTCGCTTCCTATCGCTTCGGGATCCTCCTCAAAGCGGATATCGGCTCCTTCGGCGATCAGTTCGGATGTGAGTTCGGATGCCGTTTTATCATAACCGCCCACTTTTATGCCGCGGGCAAGGTAATATCTGACGAGCGCACTCATTCCGATACCACCCGCACCGACGAAATATATTGATTTGAAATCTTTCATTTGAAATTCGAATATGGTTTTATTTCCGGCGGACGCATTCTACTACGATCTCCGCGATTTTCGCCGCCGAATTATGCAACGCGAGTTTCGCGATATTGTTCTGGAGCGTTAGCTGTTTTGCCGGATTGTCTGTCAGTTTCAGAGCTTCGTTAACGAGCGACATCGGAGCGTTGTCATCACTGATGAATACGGC
This sequence comes from uncultured Bacteroidales bacterium, assembly GCA_947074245.1. Classification (GTDB taxonomy): domain Bacteria; phylum Bacteroidota; class Bacteroidia; order Bacteroidales; family JAUNSR01; genus JAUNSR01. Next base: position 2,600 of record CAMTOW010000004.1, read on the forward strand.
CGCTTCTTTATCCGATAAGGCTCTGGCGTTTTTTGTCTGATGATCTTCCGCCACGTTGGGGGAGGGCACCAGAATCGAGGCTTTCTCCAAAAGACAAAGTTCGGAGATCGAACTCGCTCCCGCACGCGATATCACCACGTCGGCCGCTTTGTATGCCAAATCCATACGGGCAATGAATGCCAACGGATGTACAAGTGTCGCATCGGCGTTCTTCACGTCTATCTCGGCTTGTTCGGCATAATTCTTTCCGGTTTGCCAAATCACCTGAACATCCTTCTTCTTGAAAAGCGGAAGTCCTTTCGCGATGCTCTGATTGATGGTGCGTGCTCCAAGGCTTCCTCCGATTACCAGAATCGTCTTCTTTTTCGGATCCAATCCGAAGAACGCGCGGGCTTCCTCTACCGACGCATCTGTATTCAAAAGGTTCTGACGCACCGGATTTCCGGTCAGAATGATTTTATCTTTCGGAAAGAATTTTTCCATTCCGTCATAAGCCACACAGATCGCGTCTGCCTTTTTAGAAAGGAGTTTGTTGGTCACTCCCGCATAAGAGTTCTGTTCCTGAATTACGGTCGGGATACCCATCGAACTGGCCATCTGCAAAGTCGGTCCGCTCGCGTAACCACCTACGCCTACGGCTACGTCCGGACGAAAATCCCGGAGCGTTTTGCGAGCCAGAAGCAACGAACGGCACAAGTCACGAACCACCGAGATGTTTCGGATCATATTTTTCCGATCGAAACCTCTTACCGGCAATCCGACGATCGAGTATCCGGCAGCCGGAACTTTTTCCATTTCCATTCTTCCGTCAGCTCCGACGAATAAGAATTCCGTATCGGGATAACGTTCCCGAATGGCATTGGCTATGGATATAGCGGGGAATATATGGCCACCCGTGCCTCCGCCGCTTATAATGATTCTGAGTTTCTTTTTCATAAACAAAAGGATTAATACTGATCGTAATCCGTATACGTATATTCTTCCTCTTCCTCCTCGGTTTTTACCGACTCTTCGGCTACTTCGGTTTTTGCCGCTTCTTCCGTAGCTGCGGTTGCAGCCGTTGTCACAGTCGGTTCAACTACAGGTTCGGTCTGCGGTTCTTCATCCGGCGATCCGTCCCCAAGGCGATGATTTTCATCATAATCCTGCTCGTCGATCATCGCGCTTCGGCTGACGCTCAATATAATGCCGAAGTATCCGCACGTGATCAGGGTCGAAGTTCCTCCTCGGCTGATAAGCGGTAGCGGTTGCCCCGTCACGGGGATCAGATCGACACCTACCGCCATATTGATCAACGCCTGGAATACGATCAGCATCGTGACTCCCAGCATCAGTAAGGCGGGAAACGTATTCTTGCTTTGCCTGAATATGATCAATACCCTAAACATGAGTAGGATGTATAAGAATAAAACGAATCCGCCTCCGATCAATCCCATTTCTTCGATGATGATCGAATAGATATAGTCGGAGTAAGCCTGCGGAAGAAAGTCGCGAATCTGACTGTTTCCCGGAAATTTTCCGATCAGACCGCCATTGGCTACGGCCATCTTACCATATAACACCTGCGATTTCTTTCCATTCAGATCCTGCTCGATCAGCGGTTTCTTATCGCTGCTCATCTCGATACGGCTTTTCCAGGTCTTCATACGCCCCGGCTGTATACTGGCGGGAGCAAACATAAGATATGCCAGAAACAGCGCGCCCACGATTGCCAATACACCGATGATTGAAAGAAGACGCTTCCATTCAACCCCGGCGATGAACATCAGAAAGAAGATCACCGAACCCAACAGGAATGCCGTCGAGAAGTTTTCCGGAAGAATCAATCCGCAAATGATACCTGCCGTAATCAGGATCAGGTAATAGTTGAATTTCGAAAAACCACTTTCGCTTTGTCCTTTCGAGAGCAGGAAGCAGACGACGACGATCTCCGAGAACTTCGCGATCTCCGACGGCTGAAACCCGAAGATACGCCTCTGAGCCCCATTTACCTCGGGCGATACGAACATCACCAGAATAAGCAGGAAGAATGAGATCGGAAAGGCGAGTATCCCCACCGCCCGAAAATAATGACTGGGCATATTGTGGATGATGAGCACGGCCAGTGTCCCGAATATCAGATAGGTCGTATGCTGAAAGGCGGGGTTGTAATGCTCCGTCGCTTTATAGGCGAGCGTACTCGTCGCGCTGAAGATCTCAACGACCGATACAAACAGGAGGATGAAGTAAATCCCCCAGATGTATTTGTCTCCTTTAAAGAGCGTCTTATCTAATTCCATAATGAATCAACCTTGTAATTGCTGCACGCAAGCCTTGAACTGTCGGCCGCGGTCTTCATAACTTTTAAACAAATCGAAACTGGCGCAACAAGGCGACAGTAATACCGTATCACCTTCTACGGATGCCTGAGATGCCAGGCGGATCGCTTCTTCCATCGAAGAGGCGTCAAAGCATGGCTTGTTCATTTCTCCGAAAAAACGGTTCAGTTTCGAATTGTCAACACCTAAAAAGATCAACGTTTTCACCTTTTCACGAACGAGCTGTTCGATTTCCGTATAGTCGTTGCCTTTGTCGGTTCCTCCTAATATCAATACCGTAGGGGCGTTCATGCTTTGCAGCGCATACCAGCATGAATTCACGTTCGTAGCCTTAGAGTCGTTGATATAGCGTACTCCTTTGATTTGAGCAACCTTTTCCAAACGGTGCTCCACACCCTGAAAATCACACAGCGCGTTTCTGATCTCGTCCTTACGGATATCGAGCAGATTGGCCGAAAGGGTAGCCGCCATCGAATTCAGCAGATTATGCTTTCCTTCGAGTGCCAATTGTTCCACTTCGATTTCGAAATGACGATCGGCCGTCTCCGCGATCAATTTCTGTGACTCAACAAAAGCTGCGAGTCGTTCCCCTTTTTCCGGAAATTCGGCGAAAGGAAACGATTTGGCTTTCGGGGTGTGCGCTTTGATCTCTTTCCGAATCAACGGGTCATCGTTCCAGTAGATGAACGCGTCGTTTTCGGTCTGATTCTGCAGAATCCGGAATTTCGCATTCACATAGTTCTGCATATCATAGCCGTAACGATCCAAATGATCGGGCGTGATGTTGAGAATCACGGCGATATTCGCTTTGAAGTCGTACATATTATCTAGTTGGAAGCTACTCAGCTCAATGACGTAATAGTCGTGATTTTCGGTAGCTACCTGCATTGCCAGGCTTTTTCCTACGTTTCCGGCAAGCCCTACGTTCAGTCCTCCCGTTTTCAGGATATGATAGGTAAGCAATGTCGTAGTGGTTTTCCCGTTGCTGCCGGTGATGCAAATCATTTTCGCATCGGTATATCTTCCCGCGAACTCGATCTCCGAGATGACGGGTATTCGGCGTTTGATGATTTCGATCATGATCGGAGCCGTTTCCGGAATTCCGGGGCTTTTGATCACTTCATCGGCGTTCAGGATCAGGTCTTCGGTATGTTTTCCCTCTTCCCACGCTATCTCATATTGGTTCAGGATCGCCTTGTAGTTCTCTTTAACAGGCGAACGGTCGGAAAGGAATACGTCGAATCCTTTCTTTTTGGCAAGAACGGCTGCTCCCGCACCGCTTTCCCCTCCTCCGAGAATAACAATCCTTTTGGTAGTTTTCATATTGTATAAATGCTCTGGAACAGATTATCTGATTTTAAGTGTTACGACGGCCATCACTGCGAGCAGGATGCCGATGATCCAAAACCGAGTCACGATTTTGGATTCAGGAATAGCGGCGTTCGGTCGTTTTATCAACGACTGGATTCCCGAATCAGCCGATTTTTGAAAATGATGATGAAGCGGGCTCATTCGGAAAACGCGTTTTCCTTCGCCATACTTCTTTTTGGTGTATTTGAAATAACCGACCTGCAACATTACGGAAATGCTTTCTACGAAAAATATTCCGCAAAGGATCGGTAATAAAAGTTCTTTATGAATCGCGATGGAGAATACGCCGATAATCCCTCCGATGGTCAAACTGCCCGTATCTCCCATAAATACCTGAGCGGGATAGGCGTTGTACCATAGGAATCCGATCGTTGCGCCGATGAATGCGCTGGCGAACACCACCAGTTCCTCACATCCCGGTATGTACATGATGTTGAGGTAGGACGCGTATTGGACGTGACTTGATACATAAGCCAGGATTCCCAACGTGGTTCCGATGATGGCAGAACTTCCCGTGGCCAGGCCGTCCAGACCGTCGGTCAGGTTGGCTCCGTTGGAAACCGCCGTAACGATAAAGATCGTAATCAGTACGAAAATCACCCATCCCCATGTTTGCGCTTTATCGCCCATGAACGAAGTCAGATAGGCATAATCGAAGTTATTGTTCTTGACGAACGGAATGGTCGTTTGCGTCGACTTGATGTTTTCGGGCATATAGGTTACCGCTTCCACATTCTCTCCGATCAGAACCTCCTGATTTTGGCGGATCACTACGTTCGGACTCAAAAAAAGCGTCAGACCCACGATCAGCCCCAAGCCCACCTGTCCGATGATTTTGAAGCGCCCGTGCAGACCCTCTTTGTCTTTTTTGAATACTTTGATGTAATCGTCCAGAAATCCGATCGTACCCAACCATACGGTGGTGCCGAGCATCAGGATCATATAGATGTTGCCTAGTTTTGAAACCAGCAGACACGGAATCAAAATGGATAAAATGATAATGATACCCCCCATCGTGGGCGTACCTTTCTTTTTCATCTGTCCTTCCAGCCCCAGATCGCGGATCGTTTCGCCGATCTGTTTCAGTTGCAGGTATCCGATGATTCGTTTTCCGGCGATGGTTGAGAACAATAAAGCAATGATGAATGCCATTCCCGATCGGAATGTCACGAAGCTGAACAAGCCTGCGCCGGGCAGGTCGATCGTCTTATCAAGATAGTTGAATAGATAATAAAACATCCTTTATCTGTATCTGACTGTTTTTTTAATCAATTATAGCGAATCGAAAATCTCACGCACCACTTCACGGTCGTCAAAATGATGCTTCACACCCTGCACGTCCTGATAATCCTCATGCCCTTTTCCGGCGATCAGAATCACATCTCCCGGTTTGGCAAGCATGATCGCGGTACGGATCGCTTCTTTTCGGTCGGTGATCAGCAACGTACGGCGGCGGTCTTTCTCTTCCAGGCCGGCAGCCATGTCGTCGATGATCCGTGCCGGTTCTTCAAAACGCGGATTGTCGGAGGTCAGGATCACCTTATCACTCGCTTTGGCTGCTTCCTGCGCCATCAGCGGTCGTTTTCCCTTATCCCGGTTTCCGCCGGCACCGACTACGGTGATGATATTTCCTTTTCCTTCCAATACTTCATGGATGGCGTTGAGTACGTTTGTCAGTGCATCCGGCGTATGCGCGTAATCTACGATTGCGGTTACTCCCTCTTTCGAACGGATCGTTTCGAAACGTCCCGATACGGGCGTAAGCAGGCTGAGCTGAATCAATACCTCTTCCGGATTCGCTCCCAGTTCGATCGCCGCTCCGTATACCGCCAATAGGTTGGAGGCATTGAATTTTCCGACAAATCGGGTTTGAACTTCGCGGCCGTTGATCTCCATCAGCATCCCGTCGAAATGATCTTCGACGATCTGGCCTTTGTATTCGGCCAAGGTTCGCATCGAATAGGTGCATTTGCGCGCTGCCGTATTCTGTAGCATCACCATGCCGTTTTTATCATCCAGGTTCGTCAATGCGAATGCCGATGACGGAAGTGCGTCGAAAAAGCCTTTTTTCGCTTTCAGGTAAGCGTCGAACGTCAGGTGATAATCCAGATGATCACGGGTCAGGTTGGTGAAAATACCGCCGTCGAATTCCAGTCCGGCGATTCGTTTCTGATCTACCGAATGGGAGCTGACCTCCATAAACGCATATTCGCAACCGCTCTCTACCATCTCTTTCAACAACGCGTTAAGCGATATGGGGTCGGGCGTGGTATGCGTAGCGGGCACCTCTTTGTCGTGGATGTAATTACAAACGGTCGATAACAGACCGGTTTTGTATCCCAATCCTTTAAACATTCGGTACAGCAGCGAAGCGATGGTTGTCTTTCCGTTGGTTCCGGTGACGCCGATCAGTTTGATCTGTTCCGACGGATAACCGTTCCAAGCCGAAGCGAGCAGAGCCAGCGCTTCCCCCGAGTCGGCAACCTGAAGATAGGTGATGCCCGGTTCGAGGATGTTCGGAGTATCCTGACATACAATTACGGTCGCTCCTTTTTCGATTGCTGTCGTAATGTAAGCATGTCCGTCTGATGCGGTACCTTTTACCGCAACGAAAAGGTTCTTGTCGCCGATCAGACGAGAATCGGCCTGAACACCGGAGATCTCACTCTCCGTGGTACCCTGGATCAGGGTATATTTGATTCGTTCTAATAATCTGTTTAGTTCCATGACATCCGTTTTTTTGATCAATGGTTTAATTTCTGAGATTTAAAAGGATGGTTTCTCCTTTCTTATAGCGTTGCCCCGGATTTCTCGACTGAGCCGATACTCTTCCGCGACCGTTTATCTGAACCCGTAGTCCGCAGTTTTCCAACAGGTAAACGGCGTCTTTCGCTCCCATTCCGATCACCGAAGGCACCAGATTTTCCGGGGTTGATAGTTCTCGCATCGATATCTCTTTCTGACTGACGTGAACCGAAGTCCATCTCCAGTCTTTATTGTTGTCTTCGTACGAAACGTTCAGTTTGTCGAGCAGGTAGCATACTTGTCCGTAATCACCGTTCTTGGTCGGAGGTACGAATAGCGCCGTACTGTCTTTCACCTTTTCGACCGGTATCATCTTGCTTTGCGCATAGGTGCGTTCGGCGATATTTTTGAATACCATACCAGACATGCGTCCTCCCGAAGGATATCCGTTGCGTGGGCGTCGAACTACGACGATGCACGAATAAACCGGTTTGTCCGCCGGGAAATATCCGCAGAACGAAACCTGATGGCTCTTGCCGGCTGCCGAATAGCTTCCCCCTTGAGAGATCTGCGCCGTTCCGGTTTTTCCGGCCAGTTTCAATCGGTCAGACTGAATGATGTGTGCCGTTCCGTGTTCCTGCTCCACGACATCGAGTAGCATCTGGCGGATGTGGTCGAGTGTCGAAGATTTACAGATTTTCCGCTTCACCACTTCCGGGTAGGATTTGTCAAGTACGTTTCCGTCTTTACTGATCTCCTGAATGAAATACGGTTTCATCATTTTTCCTCCGTTGGCGATGGCGTTGAAGAACGTCAGCGTATAGATTGGAGGAATCTGGGTCTCATAACCGAACGACATCCAAGGCAACGTGGTCTTATACCAGTTGCGCGTCGTATCCTGCGGGTGGCGGATCTTCGGTTGTCCCGCACCCGGAATACCCAGATCCAATTTCTGGTTGAGTCCCATATCGTATAATGCGTCGACGAATTCAGACGGATTATGTTCGAAGCCTTTTAAGATCGCTTTGGCCACACCGATATTCGATGAGTACCAGATCGACTGTTCGGCCGTTATTTTCTGAAAACCTCCTTTGTTCCAGTTGTGGTCGGTCATTCGGGTCCCTTTGTACATGTATACGCCGTTTCCGGTGTCGAATGTGTCGGTCGGCGAAACGATCCCTTTATCCAAAGCGACCATCATCGCCGCAACTTTAAACGTAGATCCCGGTTCCGACTCATCGGCAACGGCAAAGTTCTTCGTTTCGTTGTATACGCCCGGCGCAACGCGGCCCAGATTGGCGATGGCGCGAATGGCGCCTGTTTTCACTTCCATGACTACGGCACATCCCGATTCGGCGTCGATTTCGGTTAGTTTCTCCAAAAGCGCTTTTTCGGTAATGTCCTGAATGTTGAGGTCGATGGTTGTTGTGATGTCCATCCCGTTGATCGGTTCCACCTCGGTCGTTGTGATGTATCGTCCCGTTATCTTCTGTCGAGTCCCGATGCCGGGCGTCCCCAACAGGAGGGAGTCGAAAGCGAGTTCAAGTCCGTTTTTACCCCCTTTGCTCTGATCGCCGTATACGTCTCCGATGGTACGGGAAGCCAATGTGCCGAACGGTTTTTTTCGTTGGGCCATTTCGGTCAGCTTCAATCCGCTTTTGTTGCGTCCCTGTTTTAGAAACGGAAACGTCTTCAAGTCTTTCATCTCCGTATAGGAGATTTTTCGGTTGATCAGCTTGTAATTACGGCTTTGTTTCTTGTATCCCTTGAGGATATGCGCCCGATACTCCGACGCGCTCATGCCGCCGATTCGGCTGGCCAGCTCGTGTGAGAGTTCGGGTAGGTATTTCATCAGCGTGTCCGACTTGAGTCCTCCCGCCTTAAAGTCGATGTAAGCGTAATATTGCGGGATACTGCTCGCCATCAATCGTCCGTCGGAAGCGAAAATATTCCCTCGGATCGGATCGATCCGTCTGTCTTCCGCCTTCAAGTTGCTGATCTTTTCCAACCATTGTTCCCGCTCAAGGAAAACGGTTACGGAAGATTTGAACAGAATGCCGAATGAAGTGAATATCGCCAGTATGATGATGACTGAAAAACGAACCGTTATTTTTCTTTTATTGATCGTCATACGAATTAATCATTGAGATTGTAAGCCGGTTTGTCTGATTCCTCGATTTCGATTCCGTGTTTACGTACAAGTTCTTTTACCTGCGACGGTCGGCTGATTCCGATCAGATCGGAAGAGCGGGTGAGCGCTTCGTAACGGATATCGACCAGTTCCTGTTTCAGGGATTCGATCTCGGATATCTTTTTCAGACACATATAGCGGTTACTGATGTAAAACAGCATCATTACCGTAAAGAAAAGGATCCCTTTCCGGTGTTTGATGAAAAAATCTTTCGAAATGAATTGAAACTCGGATAACCCTTTGAGACTGTCGATGACTGCCTCTTCTGCTTTTCGTTTGGTTTGTGTATTATTCGTTTTCAATGTATGTTCCTTTCGATATGATTAGGTTGTTTCGCATTCGGTTGTTATCACAGTTTTTCGGCGATTCGCAATTTGGCGCTTCGTGCGCGGGGGTTTCTTTCCACTTCCTCTTCCGATGCGATGATCACTTTGTTGTTGATCAGTCGGAACGGAGTCTCCACCCGACCGAAGAAATCTTTTTCGGCTTTTCCCTCGAAGTTGCCCGTTTTCATGAAGTTTTTCACCAATCGGTCTTCGAGCGAATGATAGGTCAGTACGACCAATCTGCCGCCGGGTCTCAGTTCTCGCAACGCCTGGGTAAGCATCTGCCGCAACGCCTGCATCTCGTTGTTCACTTCGATGCGAAGCGCCTGAAATATCTGAGCCAGTTCTTTCTTTTCCTGTTTTCTGTTGACATAGGGGCGGATCACTTCCATGAATCCGGATATCTTGTCGAATTTCTTTTCACTTCTGGCTCTGACGATGGCCGCCGCCAATCGACGCGAATTTTTCATTTCGCCATAGAGATAGAGCACATCGGCTATTTTTTCCTCCTCATACGTGTTGAGAAGTTCGGCAGCCGTCATTCCCGAACGGGCGTTCATACGCATATCGAGCGGAGCGTCGAAGCGGAATGAAAACCCACGGTCTTCCGTGTCGAAATGATGAAACGAAACGCCCAGGTCGGCAAGCAGCCCGTCGATCTCTTCCACGCCGTGATAGCGCATGAAGTTGGAGAGAAAGCGAAAATTGCTGCGTACGAACGTGAAGCGCGTATCGTTGAGTATGTTGTTTTCTGCGTCTTCGTCCTGATCGAACGAATACAGATGGCCGTTATTATTCAGTTTGCTCAGAATTTCCTTACTATGCCCCCCACCACCGAAAGTGACGTCAACATAGGTTCCGTCCGGCTTGATATTCAGGCCGTCGATGCATTCCTGGAGTAACGCGGGGATATGGTAAACCGGTTCTTGCATATCGTAGATAGACTATTTTTTAATTAATGAGATTCAATTTGTAAAGATAAAGATATTAGAGCAGATATTGGGAAATTCAGGCGGGATTTTAGATAAAAGTTATCAACACTTAAAATGTGTTTTCACTTTCGTTTCGGATTCCGGAAATACGGAAAAAACGGATTACGGCGAGCGAAATTCTTTTATTCGAGCCCATTCGCCGCAAAACGGGGCAGGTTGTCGTCCCGGCGGTTTGCGAATCGCCAATGAAGCCTCCGTGTCGTTTCGATTACGTTTGTATTACGACTCATTCTAAAGAGCAGTATTCCGGCCGGAGCGATGAAAAATGGTGTTTAAGCACGCAGAAAATAGATTTTTTTGATAAAGTTTAGTGACTTATTGACTATTAAATAAGAGATTTAGAATACTTGTCTTGAAAAATAATGTAATTTTGTCGATCAAATCAATATTATATATTCGATATAATATTATCTACATTGCATTATAAATTAATATGAATAGTGTTCAGACTTTGCACTTGGATATTGAAAAAGCAATAAAGAGTAAAGCCCCGGGTGCGGGGGCAAAGATACCAGCTTATATTTATCGCTTTTTAGCCAGACTGATTTGCCAGGAACAGATGAACGAATTGCTCCGCCTTTACGGGCACTTGAAAGGAGTGGATTTCGCCAGTAGAGTACTCGATCACATGAACGTGAAGGTTGTCATGAAAGGAGAGGAGAACATCCCCGCAGACGGGAAGTTTATTTTTGCCTCGAACCATCCGCTCGGCGGACTTGACGGAATGGCCCTCGTGAAAGTGTTCGGGGAAAAATACAATCATAAGATTTGGTTTGTCGTAAACGACATTCTGATGAATATCAAAAATCTCGCTACCGTATTCGTTCCGATCAACAAACACGGTTCTCAGGGTAGAGCCCATGCCGCTTTGCTCAACGACGCGTTCGAGTCGGATCACCAGATGCTCATATTTCCGGCGGGACTTTGCTCCCGATTACAAAGCGGTAAGATCCGCGATCTGGAGTGGAAGAAGGCGGTCATCGCCAAATCCGTAGAGTATCAACGAGACATCATTCCTGTATTTTTTGAAGGGAAAAATTCCCGGTTCTTTTATTTATTCTCTTACCTTCGCAAATTATTCCGCATCAAAGCGAATGTAGAAATGATATTCCTGCCCGGAGAAATGTTTAAGAATACGAACAATACGTTCGTCGTACACATCGGAAAACCGATTCCCTGGACCACATTTGATAAAAGCCGTTCTCAGAAAGAATGGGCTGAATATCTGAAGAATAAAGTATACGACTTGCAACAATAATTAGATATGAAAGAAATCATATCGCCCATTGATAAGGCGATTCTTAAATCTGAATTGACTCCCGAAAGATTTTTACGTTCTACCCGCAAGGGAAACAACGAGATCTATATTTTTACTGCAACAGAGTGTCCGAACCTGATGCAGGAAGTGGGACGTTTACGTGAAATAGCTTTTCGACACGCTGGCGGGGGAACCGGCCTGAGCGTCGATATCGACGAATTTGATCTGATGGAAGAGCCATATTATCAGTTGATCGTATGGAATCCGGAAGATGAAGAGATCTTAGGAGGCTACCGTTACATCATCGGACGTAACGTGAAGCTGAATGACGACAAACAACCGATGCTCGCTACGGGGCATATGTTTAACTTTTCGGAAGCGTTTATGAGCGACTATCTGCCTTATACGATCGAGTTGGGGCGTTCGTTCGTTACACTCGAATACCAGTCGTCGCGTGCGGGAACCCGTGGCCTTTTCGCCTTGGATAACCTATGGGACGGTTTGGGTGCGCTTGCCGTAAACAATCCGGAGATCAAATATTTCTACGGTAAATTCACGATGTATCCGTCTTATCCGACCGAAGGCCGTGATATGATCCTTTACTTCCTGAGCAAATACTTCCCGGATCGTGAAAGCCTGGTATGGCCGTTTACGCCGTTGCAGACGCAAATCAACGAGGATAAGATGAAAGAACTCTTCCCGAACGATACGTTCAAGGACGATTACAAGATTCTGAATGCCGAAGTGCGTCGCCTGGGATATAACATCCCTCCTTTGGTGAATGCTTACATGAGCCTTTCGCCGACGATGAAGATGTTCGGAACCGCGATCAACGACGAGTTCGGTGATGTGGAGGAATCCGGAATCCTGATCACGATCGAAGAGATCGACTCCGACAAGAAAGCCCGTTATATCGAGACGTACGAGCGTTTTCTGGAAGAGCGTATGATGCAGGATGCCGTTGAGGAGTTGAAAGCTCAAAGTGAAATAAAAATGGAAATGATATCGGCTTAAGACCGATCATCGACGATAAAACAGAAATAGCCCGGTTGACGTATGAATGTCAACCGGGCTATTTTTTTTATCATAATGCCTCCTGATGCAATTCGGAGAGGGAAGCTCCGATAGTCTGCCTGAAGCAGATTGAAAAGGCGACTGCGTTTCTTTTGGAATCCGCCTAAGTCCGTCCCGTTTAAACGGGAGCGAACGGATATTAATCCGCGGATGAATGACCGTTCATACGAGACGAAACGATCATTTTTACGCGGTTGAAAGTAGTATTGCCAGGTGCTCTTTGAAAAAGATCAACCTTTCAAATCCATATTTTTCAGTTCGTTCGCGCAAACTTCCATCTGCTCGTACCAGGCTTCGCCGAATTTGCGGATAAGCGGTTCTTTGAGGAACTGATAAAGCTTCACACCCTCTTTCTTGCCCAGCAGTTCGGCTGCCTTGCAAATCTCCCATTTGTGGTAATTGACCGCCGTGAAGGTTGGGTATTTCTTGCAACGGATCGGATACAGATGGCAAGATACGGGTTTGTAGAAATCTACTTTTCCTTCGCGAAACGCTTTTTCGATCGCGCAATAACACATGCCGCCTTTGCCGTAGCAGGTGAAAACGCAGTCGCGTCCGTTTACGACCGGAGTAACCCATTCGCCGTCTTCATCCTGAAAAGCCACTCCCTTTTCGCGGATCACTTCCTGTGCGGCCGGCGTCAGTTCGTCCCACACGATCGGAAGCACTTTCTCCAGTTCGGCGATTTCTGCTTCATCCAAAGGTGCGCCCGAGTCGCCCTCTTCGTTGCAGCAGCCGCCCAGACAGGCATCCAGATTGCAGATAAACTCTTTTTCAAAAATATCGAGACTGATGATTGTATCGTCTATTTGAACCATATTGTGATGTTGTATGCTTGTTTCTTAATCTTTTTGTGATTCCGAAAAACCGGTGCAAAGATAAAAAAACACGACGCAGATAAGTCTCTGCGTCGTGTTAAGTATTTGTAAACCAGATTTGTGTTCGGGCAAATAATCCTAAGGAATCGTTCCGAACCTAAATCGGATATTAATCCTGGATCAAGTTTACGCCTGTCATTTCAGGAGCTTTCTCTACGTTTAGGATGTGAAGGATTGTCGGAGCGATGTCAGCCAATTTTCCATCGGCCAGTTTCGCGTTCTTATCGTCGCTGATGTAAACGAACGGAACCGGATTCAATGAGTGAGCCGTGTTTGGAGATCCGTCTGCGTTTACCGCGTTGTCCGCGTTACCATGGTCTGCCGTGATCAATACGTCGTATCCGTTTGCTTTGGCAGCTTCAACTACGTCGTGAAGACAGATGTCGATCGCTTTAACCGCTTTCTGAATCGCATCGTAGATACCGGTGTGACCTACCATGTCGCCATTGGCGAAGTTACAAGCGATAAAGTCGAACTTCTGAGTTTTGATCGCGTCAACCAAAGCGTCTTTCACTTCGAATGCACTCATTTCCGGCTGCAAATCGTAAGTTGCTACTTTTGGAGAAGGGATCAGGATACGCTCTTCCAGGTTGTATTCCGATTCGCGACCTCCGTTGAAGAAGAACGTAACGTGAGCGTATTTTTCAGTTTCGGCGATGCGAAGCTGAGAAAGACCTGCTTCAGAAACGATCTCGCCCAATGTGTTCACTACGTTTTCTTTGTCGAAAAGAATGTGTAGGCCTACGAATTTTGAATCGTACGGAGTCATTGTGCAATAGTAAAGCGGAAGCTTGTGCATTCCGAAATCCGGCATATCTTCCTGAGTCAATACGATTGTAAGCTCTTTCGCGCGGTCGTTACGGTAGTTGAAGAAGATAACCAGGTCGCCGTTCTGGATCGTAGCAAGCGGGTTGCCTGCAGCGTCAACGTGAACGATCGGTTTGATGAACTCGTCGGTTACGCCTTCTGCGTATGATTCTTCCATCGCTTTTACCATCGATTCGGATTTCTTACCGATACCTTTCACCAACAGGTCGTATGCTTCTTTTACACGTTCCCAACGTTTGTCGCGGTCCATTGCGTAGAAACGGCCGATGATCGAACCGATCTTGCCGGTTGATTTCGCCATATGTGCTTCCAACTGCTCGATGAAGCCCAAACCGCTTTTCGGGTCTGTATCGCGACCATCCATGAAACAGTGTACGAACGTATCTTCAATTCCGAAATCTTTTGAAATATCCAACAATTTGAATACGTGATCCAATGAAGAGTGAACGCCACCGTTTGACATCAATCCCATGAAGTGAACTTTCTTGCCGTTTGCTTTCGCGTATTCGAATGCGGCTTTCACTTCGGGGTTCTGCATGATGGTGTTGTCTTGACATGCCATGTTGATCTTTACAAGATCTTGATATACCACGCGACCTGCGCCGATGTTGAGGTGACCCACTTCCGAGTTACCCATCTGTCCTTCCGGAAGACCTACGTTTACGCCGTCGGTTTTAAGTTCTGAGTGCGGAAATTCTGTCAAAAGAGAATCCCAGTATGGAGTTGTCGTGTTTGAAATCACATCAGCTTTCGATTTGTTGCCGTTACCCCAACCGTCGAGGATCAGCAAAAGCGCTTTCTTTTTCATCTGTGTCGTTTTAATTGGTTTTACAAATGTCCGCCATAATTTAAATGATTGACATTCATTTGATTTTGTTTTCTTATTTCTGAGCGCAAAATTAATAAAAAAACCATTCTTCTACGACTAAAATGTATTAAGCCTTGTTTCAAATTCTCTTCAATTTGTTTGAAAACGGACTTGTTTCGGGCTCCGTTCTTCCCCGAATGGCAGGTGGCAGAGAAACACGCCCGCTCATTGCATTTCGGCGATACGATGACGGGTGATATCCGGTTTGCGAACAAGACGGTGGCGGATGGATTGGAAACAGGTCCGGCTATCTACAAACAAAGCATCTTTCTGCCGTTTTTACGGTTTCAGAAAGATGCTTTGGTATTTGGTGTCCGAAGATTGGAATCGATCCCGGTATGTTTTTAGAAAACGTTTATAATGGAATTACGATGACGCGACTTGCCGGCAGATCGGGTACATAGAGCGTGTCGTTTCGGAGCGTCAGATCGGCAGGCCCTTCAACGGTGATACCTTCCGGTTGCAACAGGGTCGCGGTTCGGTCGCGCAGATCGATGTAGCCGATCTGCGAATTATTCCAGTTGGTGAAATAAAGTCGGGAATCGTTTATCGCAAGACCGTCGTATTCGCCCGGGACATCATAGAAAACGGTTGGTTTCGGATCGTCGATATCTTCGATCCGATAGATTACATTCTCCGCAGTGATGTCTCCATCGGTCGGGTAAGATGCCACATACAGGGTTTTGCCATCGAACGCCAGTCCGTTAGGGCCTTTGATCCGGATAAACTCTTGTAGATTTTCCGAGCTGAGACGCTCCGGTTGTGAAATATCGAGCGTATAAATCCGGTTGGTATTGGTGACGGAGATGTAGGCGGTCTGGTTTCGGATCGCGATGTCGTTCACATAAAGTTCGCCCGGAGGGAAATGAATCACTTGTGGCGCTGCCGAACGATCTTTCAGGTTGTATACGACTACCTTGCCTACGTCGGCGATATAGAGGCGGTCGGCTGCAATCGCCATCCCTTTGGGGGCATTGAGGAGGGAGTCGGCGGCGATGAATGTTTCCATCGTTTTGTCAGACCGGTATCGGGCGATGTACCCCTGACCGTGATCATTGAGCGGATCCAAGTTGTCGCATCCGAAATTCGAGATGAGGATACCGTCTTGATAGGCGACGGTTCCTTCACAAAATCGCAAGTCGGTATCTACGGTGAATGCTTTTACGTTTTTCTGCGGACTGGTTTCTCCCTTCTGCTTCTGTTGCGAACAGCTTAGGCAGAGGAGCAGAGCGGGTAGGAAAAATAAGGTTCTTTTCATCATGATATGCGGTTTTGAATTATGACGCGGGAATTAGGCGTGAATCAACCGTCCTTTCGGATCGTCGTAGAAAATCCGAAAAAAACCGTTCGCCGATTATTTCTGCTTCAATTCGGGATAGCTGATCCGCGCGTGATACATGGTCTTCAGGCGTTCGATGAACACCTCCCGGATCAGCTCCAGATCGCGGAAACTCAAAGGGGTATTGCTATACATCCCTTCGCTTACTTGCGAATCGAGGATCGAGTTGACCAGATTGCTGATCGATGCCTCGCTGTAATCCTTCAGACTGCGGGATGCTGCTTCGACGCTGTCGGCCATCATCAGGATCGCCTGCTCTTTGGTAAACGGATTCGGCCCCGGATACGTAAAAATCGCTTCGTCGATCTCTTCGCCCGGATGCTCGTTCTTCCATCGGTTGTAGAAATATTTCATCTTGCCCATACCGTGATGGGTAGAAATAAAGTCGGTAATGACAGACGGGAGTTTCTCTTTCTGAGCCAGTTTCAACCCGTCGGAAACATGCTGCTTGATGATGCAGACGCTTTTGTCGAACGGAATTTTATCGTGCGGATTGACATCAAGCTGGTTTTCGGTGAAAAAGCTTGGATTCGTCAGTTTCCCGATATCGTGGTATAGGGCTCCTGTTCGCACCACCTGTACGTTCGCGCCGATACGCATCGCCGCCTGAGCCGCCAGATTGGAAACCTGAAGCGAATGTTGGAATGTGCCGGGACACTCTTCCGACAACCGTCGAAGGAGAGGGGCGTTTATATTCGACAGCTCCACCAGCGTAACGTTGGATGTGAAACCGAGCGCTTTCTCCAGAATGAAGATCAGCAGATAGGCGAACAGAATCAACACGGCGTTGATGGCCAGATAGGCGAACATCATCGGATTGATCTTATCCCACGACCCCTCGTTGATCAGGGTGTATGCCACATAGGTGATGAAATAGGTCACCATGACCCATCCCGCCGTTTTCACCAATTGCGAACGCTGAGTGAGATCACGCAGACTGAATACCGATGTGGCACCGATCGCCAATTGGAGAATGATGAATTCGGATGCGAAGGGAGCCAGGAACGAACAGATTCCGATCGTCATGACATGGGTGAAGAAGGCCATTCGCGAATCGAGGAACGTGCGGATGACGATCGGCACGATCGCGAACGGAACGAAATAGATACTCAGAACCCGGAAGTTGGAAAAGAATCCGGCCAGCATCACCATGGCCGTGACCATCATCAGCACCACTTCGATATCGCGAAGTTTGAAGTACATCTCGGGGCGGAACAATCGCATAAAAAGCATGATGAATCCCAAAAGGATCATCGTAATCAGGATCTGACCGATCAGTGTGGCGGATTGATGTCGGGTCGTTCCGGCGCGTTTCTGGTCGGCTATCTCGAGCGAACGGAGGATGTTGTAGGTCTGCGGGTTGATGATCTCACCTCGGTCGACGATGCGCTCGCCCGCCTGCACCAGGCCGTAGGAAGCCGAGATGCTTTGGAGAAGCTCATTTCTGACTTTCTGAGAAGTAAGCGTATCGTATTGAAGGTTTTCGTTGAGGTAATTGTTGATACTGCTGTATCGGAGGTGTTTTCGGCTTTCGTCGTTGGGCGCCTCATCGATAATCAACTCATACGCTTGTCGTACGGTATGTATCTGCGATACGGCACGGGTCTTCGATATGTTTTGATCGATAATACGGATGGTCGCGATATCTTCCCGATGCAGATCGTTCATGGTATTCGACGAGACAAGCCCGCTTTCGTACATATCGCTCAGCGCTTTTCGCAAATAGTTATATTCTTTTTGCGATAGCTTGTGGTTGAGGGACTCTTTGTAGTCTTGGGCGAGTTTTTTCAACTCCTCTTTCCCGGTTTCCCGGTCGAACTTATAATAAGGTTGGAAGTTGCGCAATACGCTGTCTTGCTCGTTCTTGATCTGAGCGTCGCTTTTGTAGATCGGAAAGTCGAAAGATGCAGTGAGCAAACCGTATTTCCACGGTTTCCCCTCCTGGAAGTGATATCTGAATTTGCCTTCACGAGGCAGAAAGTAAACAATGATAGCCGTTGCCGCGATGAACAGCAACGTACGGTTCAGCTTTTCTCTAAAGGGAAGTTTTTGAAATGACTTGTGTATACCCATAAATCTGAATTGCTTGTTTCAAACAAAAATAGATAAAATTACAGGCAGTAAATACAACAAGTGGAAAAAAGGCGTTCGAAGTGTTTGTTTTAATCGACGCATCGATCTGCGGGAAGTGCTTTCCGGTCGGGTTGGAATAAAAAAAAGCCGCCCGATCGGAAGATCAGGCGGCAATTTTATTTCGTACAAGAAAAATATCAGATTCTTCTTTCTTTGATACGAGCTTTTTTACCGGTAAGTGCACGTAGGTAGTACAATTTAGCACGACGTACTTTACCATATTTGTTAACAGTGATGCTGTCGATGAACGGAG
>CAMTOW010000005.1 GCA_947074245.1 uncultured Bacteroidales bacterium
TGACACGTCACATCCTTTCCGCGGCGATGCCTTGGTTCCTGGCCGGTATCGCGTCTTATTATCTGACCGCTTGGATCTGCCTCGAACCGGTTTGGAAACGAAAAATTCTGAACCTGGTTATTTCCTGTGCGATTCTCCGGATCTTTTTCTTATCCGATACGCCCGGTGCCTACAACGAGTTCATCTGGATACTGACACTGTTGGTCATCTCCTTCCGAATGTTACCCGCTCTTGCCGTGCAACGGTTCAAAGCCGGAAAGCAGGATTAATTCATCATACATAACCTGTCATTAAAAAAATGAGAACAAATAAGATATTATTATACACACTCGCGGCGATTCTTCTTTTATGGATCATTCCGTGGATCGGCGATTTCTTTACATCACAAGCAATCAAGATGCCGTTCACATTATATAGTTCCGAAACCGGAGATTTCTGTTATAACACCGTTGATGAAAAAGGAAAAATGATTCGAACCGACCGCCAGGGAAACATCTATACCCAGACCGAATTCGATTCTCTTCTTCCCTATTTCTATTATCGGGATCTGGTATCGCAAGGTAAATTTCCGCTTGTAAAAAAAGGGATGGAACTCAGCGTCCGTGAGGTTCAGTCGGATAACTTCGTGTTCCGCTCCACCCCGTCGGGCATTAACAAAAAGATGATTCCTCTATATCCTCTTTTGGAATCCATGTCGGGAAGAGCCGATCTGGAAACTCCGGGAGATGTTTTCCGAATCGCAGATCGAATCGAATTCACAGATATCACAAAAAACGAAATCGATACGGAGAAAAGCGTACTTTTCAATCAACTGTTCGAAAAGAAAGGATTCGCCTTTCCGGCCCAAGTGATTGCCGGAAACCCGACAACCCGTAAGGAGTATGACGAAGGATATCTGATTACCGATCAGAAAGAGCGTCTTTTTCATTTCAAACAGGTGAAAGGAAAACCTTATCTCCGGGAGATCGAGATTCCGGCTAATGTCCGGATTACTCATCTGTTTGTTACGGAGTTCAAAAACAGAAAGACGTTGGGATTCTATACCGATCAGAACGATAATCTCTATGCATTGATGAATAAGAGTTATGATTCGCGTAAAATAGAGATTCCACCGGTAGATCTGCGCAACGAATCGCTTACGATCATCGGTAACATCTTTGACTGGACCATCAAAATAACCAAAGAAGACGGCGACCACATCCATGCGGTCGATGGTGAATCTTTCAGCGCATTGGGGACTATTATGCATCCCTATCCCGAACCGACCACCGGTCGGTATTGGGTAGACAAACTGATTCCGTTGAAATTACATTTTCTTTCGGGCAAAGACTCCCGAGTATTTCCACGCATTAATTAAAATTCAAACGATATGAAAATCCGTTCATTCATTCCGATGTTGCTTCTGGCAATCACACCCGCTTTCGTGGCATGTACTTCTTCCCCAAAATCCAATGCCGATACCGTGCAGGAAAACACCTCATCGGTCTTATCCGTCGATGACGTTCTCGCACAAAATCAGGTCGCACCCGGCGATGTGGTGATTCTCGAAGGCGTATGTACCCATATCTGCAAACATGGAGGTCGCAAGATCTTCCTGATGGGAAGCGACGATACCCAAACCATCCGTATCGAAGCCTCTACCGAAGTGGGTAAATTCAGTCAGAGTACCATCAACAACATCGTCCGTGTAGAAGGGAAGTTGGTTGAAGAACGTATCGACGAAGCATACCTGACCGCTTGGGAAGAACGCGTTCGCCAGCAGACCGAAGAGAAGCACGGAAGTGCCGGCGAAAACGGATGCTCGTCCGAACAGAAAGCCAGAGGAGAACAAAAAACCAATACTCCTCAGCAACGTATCGAGAACTTCCGCAACCGCATCGCGCAACGCGAAAAAAAAGAGGGTAAAAACTACTTGAGTTTCTACCACATCGAAGCGATATCCTACGATATTCAATAAGAATTCCATTTTTCTTCAGGAAGAAAATGAATTAATACATTATTTAGCAACAGAAACGGGGCGATCTTAGTCTGAAAACTAAGATCGCCCCGCCTGTTTATATTCGTAATCACTCGGCTTGGTTGACAGCGTAACGTTCGTTGGTCCGTAAAGTCAGATTAGCCGCTGTATAGTCTGTATGAAAGCGCGATAACGGAACGGATCGACCTACACCGTTGATGATTCCTTTTTCGGTAAAGCGCCATAACACATATCGGTTTTGATCGTCAAGCGATGGTTTCTGGCCGCTGTAACAACTGATCATAAGCGGATATCCCGGAAGCCGATGAGAAAGGCATGCATTGTAATGTCCGTTTTCCACACTCACCAGAGGTTTACAACCGTAAGTTTCTTCGATCTTTTTCACAAAACAAACCAAACTGTCCATCCAAGTTTCGCCCTGTATATCCGATTTTCGGATCTCCACCATCGGAATCAGATCCTGAGTATGAACAGCTACGGTTTGAGCGAAGTTCGACAACTGTTCAGCCACGGGAGCATTCGTAAAACGATGCGTACTCCCCACGCTCAATCCCGCTTCACGAGCGCCGACCATATTCTCTTTATAAAAGGAGTCTTTGTCCCGATTTCCGTGGGTAGCCAGAATATATACGATATTAATATTTCCGTCTTTGCGTACGATTTCCCAGTTTATCTTCTTCTGCGCCGATGATATGTCGATCGCATGGTAAACAAAACCTTTTATCTGAGCCTTCATTGGTAAGCAAAAATTGAGAATCAACAGCAAACAGCTGAATATATGTATGTTTTTCCGGTATTTTATCATATCTAAGTGCTTTTCGGATGTGAATTATCCGCGTGTCGAAACCCAATATACGATTTTAACCGTTTGATTCGGAAATATTTAACTCAAAATTTTTAATTATAGTTTGTAGAATAGTTTTTCGCATAAAAACTCCGATCGGTCGGATCGATGTTTCAAAATCCGAAACGCTCGTTTGTTTTACTCCTTCAATGCGATCACCGGGTTTTCGTTTGCAGCCGCCCATGTTCGCCAAAAGAGTGTCAGCGATGCGATAAGAATCGTTATTCCTCCCGACAAAAGAAAGACCCATAGGTTCAGCTCGGTACGATGTGTATATCCCGACAACCAACTGTTCAGAAGACAGATCGCGACAGGGACCGCCAAAACGAAAGCGATAGCGACCGGTTTTAAGAATTGCATATTGAGTATCCAGACGATATCCTTGATTTCCGCTCCGTTTACCCGTCTTACGGCAATCTCTTTCCGTTTCTGCTCCGTCATAAACGTCGCCAATCCGAAAAGTCCCAGACAGGAGATGATGATCGCCAGTATCGAAAAGAAGGTAACCATTTTTGAGGTCTGATTTTCACCGAACAGCCAAGCATTTACATTGTCATCCAGATATCTCACAATCGGTTTTTCACCAAAAACTGTTTCTGCCGTGCGATATACTTCCTCATAAATATCCCTTACGTTTCCGCTTGTACGGATCGATAAAATTCGGGGAGGAATATCCTGCTTCGGAATAATCAGCAAAGGTTCCGACGACCGTTTGTAGTCATTGAATAAAACCGGATCCGTCACCCCTACGATTCGATAATCCCGGTTATAGAGACTCAATCTTTTTCCAATCAAATCCGGATCTCCGATCAGATCGAACAATCGGTCGTTGACGAGTACTCCCGGCAACGAGTCCGAAAACATTCGTCCCTCTTTAAGCCTTATTCCGAATACATCCAGCCAATCGGCATCCACGTATTCGAATGAAACCAACGGGTTCAGATTCGGATCCTTACCCTCCCATTCCAGCCCGACTCCGTTCATGCGGATATTACTCGGCAGGCTCGTACTGAGACTTATCGAACGGATATTCCCGTTGCGCAATAACTCTTGCTTTAGATAATCCGCTTTCTTCGACTGCTCTTGGTTGTAGAAACTCACATACAACACTTCATCATATACATATCCCAGATCCATCTTATGATACATCTTGATCTGTTTGGATATGATCAGTGTCGAAATGATCAGAATAATCGATATGCAGAATTGCAGCACCACAAGTCCCTGTCTTACGCGCGCGTTCCAACCTTTCACGTTCCGGTCGGAACGTAAAGCCGATATCGGTTTAAACGATGAGATATAAATCGCGGGATACAGTCCGGCGAGTACGGTCGTGGTGATGACGATCGTCGCACCGATCCAGATTATCGATCCGTTCATAAAATCGGCGATACGTAGCGAACCACCGATCATTCCGTTGAAATAAGGCAACAAAAGCAGTGCCAGCCCGTATGCCATTCCAAAGGCGAAGGTCGTCTGCAGAAGCGTCTGCAACAGATTGTTGAGAACCAACTCTTTTCGGGATGCTCCCAGAATCTTTCGCAATCCCGTTTGGAAAGAGGATTTCGTAAAGGCGGCGGTCGTCAGATTTATGAAGTTGATGCACGCGATAAGAAGCACCACCACGGCGATAAGCACCATGATCCGGATATTCTTGATATGATTGTATACATACAGCTTTCGATCCGTCAATCGACCCGCTTTCAGATACAAATCATAATCCGGACGCGCTTCATAAGCCCTGTTCCGAATCTTTTGGTCAAACTCTGTTACATCGGCGGTCGCTTTCAGTTTCAGGTAACTCTCGTAACTATTGTTGTACCATCCCTGCAAGTCGTCTCCGTTTCTGGCGATCGGCAGATAAACTACGCTTCCTTTCTCAAAGACGGTCGTATTGACAGGCATCTCATCAATCACTCCCACGATTGCGAATTTCCCGAAATCATATTCCAGAAACTGTCCCAACGCTTCATTCGTCCCGAACAATTCATCTGCCGCTTGCCGGGATATCACACATTGTTGGTTCTCCCCTTTCGTAAAACTCTTTCCGGCGATAAAATCACAACCGAACAGTTCGAAAAAAGCATCATCCACATCGACGGTCGTTATCTGATAGGCCTGTCCGTTACAACGCTGCCCGTTTGCCGCCCAACAGCTGCGAGCATACCCTTCCACTTCGGGAAATTCCGCTGCCAAGGTCGGTGCCACTACCGGAGGCGCACCGCGAAACGGATTCTGCCCCTTATGAAAACCCGCTACGGTTACGATCCGATCGGCATCCGGATACATCCGGTCGGTTTGATATTCGGTGTGTACCCAAAGCATGATCAACAGGCAACACGTCAACCCGCATATCAACCCGACCAGATTGAGAATCATCATCTGCCTGTTTCGCGAATACGATCGAACAAAATTCTTAAATAAACTCATTCTCTTCCCGGTTTTTACATCATGTTTCTTACTTCCGTAACGATCTGTCCGTCAAACAGATTTATGACGCGATGCGCATAAGAGGCATCGCGCTGGCTGTGTGTCACCATCACGATTGTCGCTCCCTCTTTATTCAATTCGGTAAGCAGATTCATCACGTCGGTACCGTTCTTCGAATCCAGATTACCCGTTGGCTCATCGGCAAGAATCAGCTTGGGATTGGCCACTACGGCCCGTGCGATCGCTACGCGTTGCTGCTGACCGCCCGACAACTGATTCGGGAAATGCGCCGAACGATGACTGATCGCGACCCGTTTCAGTACATCATTCACCCGTTCTTTCCGAATGTCCGATTTCATTTTCAGATACGTCAAAGGCAATTCTACGTTCTCCGAAACGTTCAATTCTTCAATCAGGTTGAAACTCTGAAATACGAATCCGATTTTCCCTTTACGCACTTCCGTACGGTTTTTCTCTTTCAGAGCGCCCACTTCGTGTCCGTCCAGATAATAAGTTCCTTCCGTCGGGTTGTCCAACAAGCCGAGTATATTCAATAAGGTGGATTTACCACATCCCGAAGGACCCATGATGGCTACGAACTCTCCCGGTTTCACATGAAGCGAAACATGATTCAAGGCAACGGTTTCAATATCTTCCGTACGGAATACTTTACTAAGATTTTCAATTTTCAACATGATTGTATGATTTATTCGTTTAATTATTTTATTCGGATTTCAAAGAATCCGCAGGATTGCTACACGTCGTCGGGTAGCATATCCATTCCTATCCCCGGTTTATTTTAAGATCAGTTTCTGATTTTTCCCAAACTGCTCATAGTCGGAAACGATCACTTTCTCGCCCGGCTCCAATCCATCCAGAATCTCATACGATTGCGGATTCTGTCGACCGATCCGGATGTTGCGTCGTTCCGCTTCGGTACCCTCCTTGTTCACTACGAAGATCCATTTCCCTCCTGTACTCTGATAGAAGGCTCCGCGCGGAATCAGGATTCCCGGTGACGGTTCGCCCAGTTGCAGGTTGATGTAATAGGTCTGCCCCGTACGGATGTTTTCCGGTTTTTCGGTTACGAAATGCATATCGGTTCTGAACTGTCCGTTTCTCACTTCCGGATAGATCTTGGTCACTTTCAGGTCGAAATGGGTGTTCTGTCGTTCAAAGGTTCCGGTCTGTCCCGTTACGACCCGGTCGATGTAATGTTCGTCGATCATCGCCTCAATCTTATAGTCCGACAGGATATTGATCTGCCCGATCTGCTGACCGCTGTTGAGCGACTGCCCAATCTCCGCGTCCAACATTCCCAATTGTCCGTCATACGGAGCGCGTATATTCAGGTTTTCGATGCGTTCGCGCACCATCGCCAGATTCAGGCGCATGTTCATCAAACTCTCCTCCATCTGCTCCACTTGTACGCTTCGGTAAATCGAGTCCTGCCGTTGCCGGTCTTCGATCAGTTGCATCCGGTTGCGGGCGTAATCATAATCTTCTTTCGATTGCAGATAGTTTTCTTTGGCGATCAGTTTCTCCTTATATAAGGCTTCGTTCTGTTCGTAAGCACGTTTCTTCCGAGATACATCCAGGCGCACGGCCAGCATCTCCTGGCGCAGGTTGAGTCTCTCCTGCTCCATCGTTACCTGAGTGTTACGCAGAAAGTTCTGTTTTTCCGCCAGTTGAGCTTCGCTATCCAGAATCGCCAGACTCAGATTCGGGTTCTTCAGCCGCAGGATGATGTCGCCTTTCTTTACCGTGGCACCCTCTTCGATGAATTTCTCATCGATAATACCACTCTCCAAGGCGCTGATCTGAATGACCGATCCCGGTTGCACCTGCCCGTTCAGACGGATGTAGTCGTTGAAGGGGTTCGATTCCACCGTAGCGATCAATAATCCCTTCTTATCCACCCTGAGTTTCGAGGAGTGATCCCCGAACGCAAGCCAACACACGATACCGATCAGGCATAAGCCCCCCGCGATATACGGGATATGTTTTTTCTGTAATCCTTTCTTTTTTTCGATGACGCGATCCATATTCGTAAAGTCTTATCTGTTTTTAATCTGTTTTCTTTTCTCGTTCTGTCTCTCCGCTCATTCGGTAATGAATGGGATTCCGTTGTAATAATCGACCACTTTCTTCCGGATCAGATATTGTACGTGCATCCCCACCAGCTCCGCTTTTGACTGAATCAGCTGATTGGAACTGTTTTGCAGATCCAGAGCGCTGATCATTCCCTCTTCATACTTCCGTTGATTCACCGTATGGGCAATCTCCGATGCATTCACCTTACGCACGGCCTGAATGTATTCTTTAGCGGCGCCGTTCAGATCGGTTATTCCCTGTTTGATATCTTGATGCAACCGGAGCAGGGTTTCTTCATAATCCGCCTGTTGCATCTGCAGTCTGTATTTCGCCCGTCGGCGGTTGGATAGTTTCGTCAGTTGAGAGAAAATCGGAATGGAGATCTGTATCCCGACATATTCACCCGCATTGTTCCGAAACTGATTCTTGTAAGACGCATTTTCCGAACCCGATTTCAGAGCTTCGAAATAGTTGGTCCGATACCCTCCATACAAACCGATATAGGGAAAAAACGACCCCATCGATACCTTATAATTCGATTTTATACCTTGTAGCTGATGTTTGGCGGCTACCGCCTGCGGCAGATAGCGAATCGCCTGTTCGAAGAGCGAATCGGGATCCTGATCCGATAACTCGGGAAGCAACTGCCCGAGCACCTGATCGATTGTCAGAGAATCCTCCATCGGAAAGTTCATCGAACTCTTCAGTTCCAGCCAGGCGTTCTCCAACAGGTTACGCTGCCGGATCAGCCCGAACTGATCCGCCGCCACGTTGGCTTCCATCTGTGCCACATCCGCTCCGGCTTTCAGCCCCAGTTCCTCCATCCGCACACTCTGATACAGATTCTGTTCGCTTTCGTCGAGTTTACCTTGCATCTGCACCACCAAATGATGATAGTACACCACATTATAATATGCATTGATAACCCGAAGCGAAATTTCGTCGCGGACGATCTGTACCTGTTGCAACCCCATCTTTTCATAAGCGGCTGCCATCTTCAGGTTATTGACCCGTACCAGTCCGTTAAACAGAGGCAGTTCGGCGGTCGCCGAGTAGTTGTTGTTGAAATATTTATTATCCTGATACGTATTGGTGGCAGGGTCGAGCGAGCGTCCGAAATTATATTCCGCCGTTACCGATACGCCTGCCGACGGAAAGAAAGCACCCCAAGCCTGAGTCTTATCCTGTTGATAGATCCGATGTTGCGCTTCCTGTCCCGCATTGCGGGGAGCATGGTCGCGGGCATAGATCATACAATCTCGGAGCGTACATGGGGTCGGTGGCATATAGGCTTCTTGCGACTTCCCTTTCAGACAGGCACACAGGCAGACGATGATCGTGAAAATGATATTTTTAAGCGAATTCATATTTTTTCATTTGATTTCATTTATTCATAACCAAAGCACGTGCCAAAAAACAAAACATTCATTTACAATCATTTACAAAACCGGGCCTGAATCTTACTGTAAAGAAATTAGACACATCTGTCTAATTTCTTTACAATCAGCCACTCACCATCCGGTCGAGTTGTCGCCTCGAACTTGGAATCGGGTGCCTGACCAATCATTTTTTTCCATTACTTTGTCCCGGCTACTTCCTTCTCGAATCCAATTTCATTCTATATAGATTACCGCATTATGGCAAAAAAAGGCACCGTTTTTATCATCGACGATAATAAGAGTATTCTGAAAACTCTCGAATTGCTCCTTTCCGAGCATTTTCAGCGAGTGATCACGCTTAGTTCGCCCGAATCGTTCCCGGCGATGTTACATGAGATAAAGAGTCCCGATGTGATTCTGCTCGATATGAATTTTTCGGCAGGAATCAATAACGGCAACGAAGGCTTGTTCTGGCTGAACCGGATCAAAACCCTTTTGCCCAATACGCCGGTCGTTCTGTTTACCGCCTATGCGTATATCGATTTGGCGGTTGCCGGAATCAAAGCGGGAGCCTATGATTTCATCACCAAACCGTGGGACAACGACAAACTGATCGAAACCCTGCGCAATGCCCGCGACAGCCGCTCGTCGGGTTCGAAGCGGAAGACAAAAGAGGAACCGCGACCGGTTTTCCGCGGAGAATCTCCCGCCATGAAGAAATTGTATGAACAGATTGAGAAAGTGGCCCGCACCGATGCCAACATCCTGATCACGGGAGAGAACGGAACCGGTAAAGAGGTGTTCGCCCAGGAACTGCATCATCTCTCGCAACGCTCCGGACACGATCTGGTTACAGTCGATATGGGGGCGATTACCGAGACGCTTTTCGAAAGCGAACTTTTCGGACATGTGAAGGGGGCCTTTACGGATGCCAAGAGCGATCGGGCCGGAAAATTTGAAGTCGCTTCGGGGGGAACGCTCTTTATGGACGAAATCGGCAATCTGCCCTTCCACCTTCAGGCCCGGTTACTGACCGCTCTCCAAAGACGCAAGATCATTCGCGTGGGGAGCAATACGCCCATCGACGTAAACATCCGTTTGATCTGCGCCACCAATTGCAACCTTCCCGAAATGGTACGCAAAGGAACCTTCCGCGAAGACCTGTATTACCGCATCAACACCATTTCGCTCGAAATCCCACCGTTGCGACAGCGTCGTGAGGATATTCTTCCGATGAGCGAGATGTTCATCGAACGATATGCCGCGCTTTATCAGAAAAGCCCGGTGCGATTAGGTGAAAGTGCGATCCGTAAATTCATGGAATACAGTTGGCCGGGCAATGTACGCGAATTGCAGCATACCATCGAAAAAGCCGTCATTATGGGAGATTCCGTCCTGGAAGCTTCCGACTTTCAATTCCCGGAAGAGAACCTCAATGTAGCAGAGGATGCAAACCGAACGCTCGAAGAGATGGAGCGGGATGCCATCGCCAACGCCATCCGGACGTATGACGGAAATCTGTCACTCGTGGCTCAGCAATTGGGGATCACCCGACAGACGCTTTATAATAAAATCAAGAAATTCAATTTGCTCTGATGAAAATACGTACCGGAATCCTGTTCTATTTCCTCCTGCTGGGCATATTGATCGGTATGGCCCTGCTACTGACCTATTTCCATCAATGGCTCGGCGTATCGGCGACCATCCTTGGGATCGGCTTGATTCTCCGACAACTTTGGAAAGAGTATGAAAGTCAGTTCCGAAAGCTCAAGACACTTTATGACGCTGTCGAGAACAACGACTATGCCTTCCGATTTCCCGAAGGGGGTGTGAGCGCGCGCGAAAAGAAGATCAACCGGATCTTCAACGCCATGCGCGAACTGCTTTCGCGCGCCAAGAGCGAAGCGGTCGAAAAAGAGAAATACTATGAATTGATCATGGATTGCGTCTCGACCGGAATTATCGTTATCGATCCCAACGGATTCGTTTATCAGACCAACGATGCGGCTCTCCACCTGCTCGGATTAAATATCCTAACCCATACCAAACAACTGGGGCAGATCGACGAAACGCTTCCCGACCTGTTCAATCTCTTGGTACCGGGCAACGGACGTCAGATCACGTTCCATACCGAGCGCGGAGAAAGACACCTGACCATCGACGTGGCAGAACTGCGTGGCCGCGACCGGAATCTGCGTATCATCGCTCTGAACGATATCGATTCGGAACTCGATGAGAACGAGATCGAATCCTGGAGCAGGCTGACGCGGGTACTGACCCATGAGATCATGAACGGGATCTCTCCAATCACCTCCTTGAGCGAATTGCTATTGAAGAAATCGGATACGAACAAATCCGTACGCGAAGGTTTGGAAGTGATCAACCATACGGGAGTCCAACTGATGTCGTTCGTCAAAACATACCGTCAGTTCACGCGTATTCCCGATCCGAACAGGAGTATCTTCGATCTGCGCGAATTTCTCAATCTGGAAATCGTCGGAATGCGTGCCACGACCGAGGTGCCGATTCGGTTTATCCTGAATATCGAACCGGAAGACCTGATGCTTTATGCCGATAAGAACCTGATTACTCAGGTAATTACCAATATTCTGAAGAATGCGATTCTTGCTCTTCAAGATGTGTCTGATCCGTATATCCGGATCAGTGCCCAAAGCGATGAGAAAGAGCGTATTTTCATCGACATCGACAACAACGGCCCGATGATCCAACCCGAAACGTCAAAACAAATCTTCGTTCCGTTTTTCACGACCCGCGATTCCGGTTCGGGAATCGGCCTGAGCGTTGCCAAACAGATCATGCGTCTGCATAACGGCTCGCTCAAACTCACTTATTCGACTCCCGAAGAAACCCGTTTCACGCTGTTGTTCCGTTAAAGACAGATCCATAAAAAATGCCTCCTCCACGATTAGAACCGTGAAGGAGGCATTTGTTTATGATTTTATCGTAAACCGCTTATAAGACGGTCACCTCATCGATGAAGAACCAGCAAGGATGTCCTACTCCGTAGTGCCAGGTCGGACAAGTCTTCGTCCCCGTTACGTCCACTTTGATGTAGCGGGCGCGTTCGGGTTTCGTCAATTCGCTTTTCACCCCTTTGAATTTCACCTGTACCGAACGATCCTCTTCCAGGTCGTGTGTTTCGACATGTCTGAAATCCGCTCCATTATCCGATACCGAATAAACCACCCGGGTAGGAAACAGGATCCAAGCCCCCAACTGATGAAGGAAATCGGTTTCGATACTGCTGAAGTCTTTCGCCTCGCCCAAGTCGAGAACAAAACCTCCGTCACAACCTTCCCATCCGATCCAGCTCTCCACGAAAGTGGAACCTCCGTACAATCCGTCGGTCAAGGCAGTCGGGTCCGAATGAACATACCGTCCGGTCGGATCGTTCAGATAAGTCACCGCGGCTCCCTCCGCAAGATTCTTTTCAGCTCGCGGCATATAGCGCCGGCGATACAGGTCGCAATATTCCAACGGCGAGTTGTTGCGTTCGTTGAGCGTCGGTACGTCAAACTGACGGACACGCTCTTCAAATAGATTTAATTTGGCGGCGATGTCGTTCAGGTCTTTCTCATTCTCCGTACGAGCGATTTCCAGTTCGGAATACATGATCGGAAGACGAGCCTTCCGCACTCGGTTCAGAAACGTTTCATGATCCGCCACCAGAGTTTCCGCTTCGTCAAACAGGCGGTTGTAACGACTCATCAATTCGGGTTTCAACATCCCCGTCTTATGCGATACGGGCGAATCATAGATCCACAGACGCTGTCCGCTGCCGATCAGTGCGCCCTCCATCGTGCGCAGATAACGATAAAGCGCCGGACCTGCATCACCATAATATCCGTTCAGGAAATGTTGCATGACCGAATCGGCGTTCACTTCGGGGTTCCACATCAAACGCGAAACCAGATACGTACGCAATTCGGCGAAATCGCCCCCTTTGCTTCCCGCGATCTGAGAGAAGTGCATCGAGGTATTGTTCTTTTTGAACAACCGGATGTTGTCTTGCAGGATATGGAAATTCGGGAACGGAGCCACATAGTTGTCGAAATTGATTCCGTAATCCCAAACGAACAGATTCTTCGTGATCTTGCCCCAGCTTTCGAGTGCTTCGACAAACTCCCGACCCGACGCGTTCTCCGTCAGAGACACCTCGCGATCGCAATCGATATCGCACAACATCACCGAAACGTTCGGCAACGGTTTCACGTTTTTGGGAGCTTTCATTGTATAAAGATAGGCGAGCGTAGAAAACTCTTTATCGGGGAACCGCTCGGCAAGCCGATTCATAAAATGGATCAGACTGCCCGATAGAGCGCCCTCTTCTTCATCCAGCGCCTTGCAGGATGCGCAGGTACAGTTGGTATAATTACCGTCGTTCTGACTGACACTGATCATATTCAAACCCGGATTGGCCCGGAATATCGAATCGACGCGAGCGGAAACGATCTCCAGCACGTCGGGATTGGTAAGACACCACTGACTCGCTTTGCCCGGATGCCGTTTTCCTTTGAAATAGGAATAATATTCCGGATGCGATTCGCCATAGACGTCCGATGGAAGCAAACGATCGAACGTATGCACCCAATAACCGCCGGCAAACATCTCTACGGGTTCTTCCAATCGGTTCCACATCCGATAGATCGAATCATTTTGCATTCCGTAAAACTGACTCTGACGATATCTGAAAGCGGGATTTTCCAAAACGGTCAGCGCCGGCACGGTCAGCGTTTCATCCGTCGGACAGGCATATTCGTTTTCGCCCCAATAATCGACACCGCAATATTGCTCAAGCAGATTAACCACTCCGTAGATGCTTCCTTTGTCGCCTCCACTGACGATCCGGAGCACATCCCCTTCGGTAGAAAGTAAGAATCCGTCTTCGGTCAACTCACCCGTTCGGGTTTCTAGCGATGCCGGCAGATGCTGAGCGTTGCCAATCAAGACATCCCCTTTGCGATGCGAAAACGAAGCGTCGGCAACCGTCAGCGGCAATCGGGTACCGGTGATCTTTTCGGTGAAAAAATTCAGTAACTCCCCGGCCTGACGGTCGGTAGGCGTATCGGCTACGATAATTCGGGATTGTGCTTTTCCTTTTTTTACGAGTGTCACTTGTGCCTCCATGGGCACGACTCCAAGACATAAAGCCGCTAAGAGGGTTCGGCTTTTCGGTATTGATCGGATCATGTTCTAAAATTTATGTGTTCTGTGTGAATTCAAGAGGCTCAAATGTAAGTCAATCCCCTATAAAAAACAAAACCCCGGAATAAAATTCCCGGGGCGATGCTCCTTTGTTCCTGAATCAGTTTCCACTTATGGCAGCAAGCAGAAAAGTACAGTATGCTTTTATCGATAAAATCAGTATTTGACGATCTTCCGTACCGACGATCCGGTACGCATCAGATAAACACCCGATGGCAGATGCGAAAGATCGAGTACGTTGCGTCCGATCGACACCGGAGTTTGATACACGCGATGTCCCGAAAGAGTAAACACTTCTGCCGCCCCACCTTCTTCCGTCTCCACGCAAAGTTCGGAAACGAATGGGTTCGGATAGATCCGATCGCCTGATCCAGTTGGGTTAGAATCGATTGACACCATCACTTCGGGATGCAGATCCTCGATTCCTGCCACTTCGGTCGAACACTCTCCGATCTGTCCGTTGAACTGATGGATGCCCGTATGGATCCGGATAAAGTCTACGCCCGGCAGATGAGCGGGATTTCCGTTGCGATCTACCGCCCAATCGATCTTGATGTTACTTCGGTCGTTGTCGTTGGGATGGCAATCCGCGTATCCGTAATCGTAGGCGATCAGGAAATAAAACTTCCCGTTGTCGGCGATGTCGAACGCATTATCGGGCAGGCGGGTTCCGGTAAAAGTCAATCGGTCGCCTTCCGTCCATTCCGGATAATGATTCTGCTGATGGATGCGCGTGCTTGGGATAAACCCTTCATTGCCTTGATTATCCGTCCAGCGCACATGCTCGGCGTCCAACACATAGGGACGCGAGGTATCTTTGACCGGTTCTTTGTTCGGATCCGGACGATAATAGGTGATGGAATAATCGCGTGTGGAGAGCGGATTGTCGGATTCACTACCGGCGATCTCATACCACTCGTCGTCGGGCAGCCCGTTGCCGTTGGCGTCATAAGATACCCAGATTACGCCTGGTTCGGCGCTTCCTCCCACTTTCCCTTCGAGCGCGTCGGGCGTCGGATCATAAAACGCGTTACCGCGCACTTTGAAATCGTACGATCCGGCCACATTGGCGATGGTATGATCGAACCCTACGGTGACGTAACCGCCGAAACCGCCCAGCGACACCACATCGAAACTATTCCCGACGAGCGCGGCTTCCGCCTTAATCCGAACCGATTCTGCACTTTCCGACGGATCATGTTCGGGTAATATCTGCATGAACTGTCCCGGCGCGGGACGAAATTCGATCACTTTTGAAATAAACGCATTTTGGGCCGACAAGGGCTGAAAACCAAAGAACGGCAGGCCACAGGTCACCATCCCTACGAAATAGATCTTCTTCATGTTTAATTCGGATAAGTCTTTTTCACGGCTCTTCCTCGAAAGCCGTCGAAACAATGCATGGCAGGTTTTCTGACTCGTTTCCGTCTTCCAGACGCCTTCCCGAAGCGCTTGGTAGCGATTCAGTGGCAAAGAGGATTGTCTGCGACGTTGATTGAAACACACAGCAGCGGGACTGTCCGGGATTCAAACCCGGTTCCCTTTTAATCACGCTCCCGAACGGGTTGGTGAACCGATGCGCGACAAAAATAAAGAAATATTCTGATATATAAATATTTATTTCTAAAAATAGCAAACCACTCTTTTTCATTCCGTCGGACTCCGTTTGCGAATGGCTGCCTGCGGAAAAAGAAAAGAGTGACTGCCCTTTTCTCGTTCAAAGGCGCGTTAACAGGCATTCACCCACCCGCGAATGAGCGTTAGAAGGCGAGAAAACGAACGTTCGATGCCGTTTAAACGAGATGTTTTTAACCGGAAAAGATTGTATCTTTAGGCAGATTTTCATTTTAGAAAACGCGAAGTTTTCATTTTTAACTCAATTATTTTCACGTTATGTTGATGTTCATACAACTTTTGGTTGTACTTATGGCCCTGTATGTGGGCTCGCGATACGGGAGTATCGCTTTGGGAGTGATTTCGGGTATCGGACTGGCAATTCTCGTATTCATGTTCGGACTCAAACCGGGCACACCGCCCACACAAGTTATCTACATCATTATCGCCGCGGTTACCTGTGCCGGCGTGCTTCAGGCATCGGGCGGTATGGATTATCTGATCCAGATCGCCGAGCGATTTCTACGCAAACACCCCGAACGGATTACGTTTTACGCACCGGTATGTACCTTTTTCCTAACCGTTTTGGTCGGTACGGGACACGTGATGTACACCCTAATGCCGATCGTAAGCGATATCTCTCTGAAAAAAGGGATTCGCCCCGAGCGTCCGTGCGCCGTATCGTCCATCGCATCCCAGTTGGGGATCACCTGTTCGCCTATCGCGGCGGCGGTGGTAGCGTTCGTAACGATCACCAATGAAAAAACAGGATTGGGAATCACCATTCCCGAAGTGTTGATGGTAACCATTCCGGCATCGCTTTGCGGGCTTCTAGCCGCGGCAGCCTATTCATTCCGTCGCGGAAAAGAGTTGCATGAAGATCCGATTTTTCAGGCTCGTCTGGCAAATCCGGAGATGCGCGAATATATGTACGGATCTACATCTACCACACTCGATAAAGAGTTGCCCAAAGGCGCGTTGCGTTCCGTATTGATCTTTTTTGCAGCGATCCTCACCATCGTTTTGTTTGCCGTATTTCCGGGACTGCTCCCGACCTGGGGCGATCCTGCCGAGAAACTATCCATGGCATTGCTGATTCAGATCGTCATGCTGACGGCAGCCGGTTCAATGATCATCAGTTGTAATACCGATCCCAAACGCGTTACGTCGGGTTCCGTATGGCAAGCGGGTATGGTAGCCGTAATCGCCATTTATGGAATCGCATGGCTTGCCGATACCTTCTTCCTGAATTATAAAGAAGAGATGATGGGTGCATTGCGTGATATTATTTCGGTATATCCCTGGGCGATCGCCTTCGTATTGTTTTTGGTATCCGTATTGATCAATACGCAGGGAGGGGTGGTATTGGCGATCATGCCGCTTGCTTATGATTTGGGAATTCCATTCGTCGTATTGGCAGGCGTATTGCCGACCGTATATGGCTATTTCTTCATTCCGAATTATCCGTCGGATATCGCCACGGTCAATTTCGACCGCTCGGGGACAACCGTCATCGGAAAATACCTGTTGAATCATAGTTTTATGGCACCGGGTCTGATCTGTATTTCCGTATCGACGCTGATTTCGTACGGATTAGCTCATTTATTGTTCTAAAAAAAGCATTTTGCAAGAGAAAAGCGTTGTTCACTTCATTATTGAAGGAGCAACGCTTTTTATTTGTCAATCGGTTGGTTGAAAGTTCTTAAATATTGGTCGGAAAGGAAAACCTGTAAAATACCCCGAAAAGAGTTGCAAAAGTTGTTGGATTTGCACGAGTTATTTCTTTATATTTACAGTAAACTTAAAAAATTAACCTATGAAAAAATACGTATTCATCGTACTGTCCCTCTTGAGTTTACCGATGATTTGCGGCGCACAGACCGTCGAAATGAAACGCCATGAAATCTCCGCCTCGTATGGGGTGAGCCCGACGGCGGATTATGTTTCGCTTTATGACGGCTTATCGCTGGATCAGATACCGGGCGACCCGCTTCGCAAGGGAAGCATCGATAAATACGGAGCGGTCGGGCTAAACTACACCTATCGGATCAGCAAAGTGTTCGGTGTCGGTTTGGCATTGGGATATACGACGCATCATTACAAGATCATCAGCGATATGAACCTGAAGATGGGTACCGAAAAAGACAAATACTATTCGGTGATGCCGCGCTTGAAAATTAATTGGATCAACGGAAACAACGTGACGATGTATTCACTTGTAGCTGCCGGAGTTTCCTTTACAAACTATAGCGCGCCCGGAGTTTCGAAAAAGAAAACGCTGTTCGCATGGCAGGCGTCTCCCGTAGGTATGGAGATCGGAAATACCGTAGCCGGATTCGCCGAGGTGGGGATCGGACAGTTCGGGGTAGCGTTGGTGGGCGTACGAGTTCGTTTCTGATGAAAAGAGACTACGCCCCATTTCATTCTCAGACAAATTTCAAAGAAAAAGAGTTGAGACACAACCATATCGGCAAATAGGCGTTATATCCTAAAAACCATCAAATCCGACGACGATATGAAAAAGATTTTACTCGCACTTATTCTCAGCCTGTCAACCTTCCTTTCCGCTTGGGCCGGAGAACCCCTGCCCGACAAATTCATGGGCGTGAAACTGGGCGATAAATACAGTAAAGTTGAAAAGAAACTGGAAGAAGGTCCCTATAAAGTACTGCCGGTAACCCATCCCGATATTATCGAAGTGGAAAATCCGCGCTGGAACAACCTTCAGTTTCAAGTAGCCTGGCTGATCTTTAAAGAAGAGAAACTGTTTGCGGTCGAATACCTGGCTTTGTTTAACGACGAGGCTGATATGTATAAGACCTATTATCAATTCAAGGAATATCTCGAACAGATCTATCTGGACGGAAAGCAGACGGGCAATCCCGATGTCATGCAATTCGAAATTCCCGGAAAGAAAAGCTCACTCAGCGTAAACTGCTTCATGCAGACCGTGGATGATACGAAAATCTATGTGATGAAAGCGCGTATCATCGAGAATGAGTAATTCGGAATTGTTTCGTAACGCAGACAACAGAAAACATCACCATACGGATAATTCTTCTAATTGAACTCCAATAAAAAACGAACGCTTCTGCCTATTCAGCAGAAAGATCGGAAGAGCGCCGTGTAGGGAACGAGCTGTAAGATTAATTTACATCGATGTGGTCCGCGTCTCGT
>CAMTOW010000006.1 GCA_947074245.1 uncultured Bacteroidales bacterium
GGGTGAAAATAAGAGAAGAGGGACTAAGTGAAAGAGTATTAAACAGCTGGGTCCTGAAATCCGGACAGCAGTCAATAAGAATAGATTCCTATCATCATGATCCGAAAAGATGAGCATTAGAGAGTCTAGCTGATGAAATGTGTGTTTAAAATTTCCTTCCACTTTCAACTCTGTCGTAACTTCGGGTTTAACAATCGGTGAATCGTATGAAATACAAGCTGTAGTAAATAGTAGTGCAGTAAATGCAAACAAAAAAATGTTCTTCTTCATAATATTAAAAAATTAACAATAAAATGTGATGTGTAATTATTGCACCAAATATATAGTTGTAATTTAAATTATTAAACATTTATATATTAAAAAATAAACCCATTTGAATATTTTTCATATCATAATTTATATTTATTAAAATAAACACATCCGGTTGGTTTGTTTACAGAATGGAACAAGAGCGATTTCATATTAAATTGTTTTAATCGTATCGCCATCGATTTTAAATTCATTTTGTTAAGTTTGCGAGTGAATGAATATTTTTCATCATAAGCTTATTATCATATCAGAAGATACATCCTTACCGGAAACACAAAAACCGGGAAACACACTATTCTACTTTATCTATGAAAAAAGGACTTCTCCCATTTCTGACGCCCATCCTATGCATACAAACGATGTCGGGGGCAGATGGAAAAACACCGCAAAAACCCAATGTGATCTTTATTTACGCAGATGATATCGGTTATGGCGACTTAGGCTGTTACGGCGCGAAAAATGTAGAAACGCCAAACGTAGACCGCCTAGCGGCTGCGGGCGTGCAATTCAAAAACGCACATGCTACGGCAGCGACGAGCACGCCATCCAGATATTCGCTACTTACGGGTGAATACGCTTGGCGAGTACCCGGAACCGACGTGGCGGCAGGCGACGCAGGAATGATCGTGCGCCCGGAGCAATATACACTTGCCGATATGTTCAAAAACGAAGGTTATCGGACGGCAGCAGTGGGTAAATGGCATTTGGGATTGGGCAGCGAAACGGGGAAACAAGACTGGAACGCACCGCTACCGATGGCTTTGGGAGATATCGGATTCGACTATTCTTACATCATGGCAGCCACCGCTGACAGAGTGCCTTGCGTCTTCATCGAGAACGGACGGGTCGCAAATTATGATCCGGAACATCCGATCTATGTGAGTTACAACAAGCCGTTTGCCGGAGAGCCGCTCGGACGATCGAACCCGGAAGCATTGTACAACCTCAAACACAGTCACGGACATGACGAAGCGGTCGTGAACGGAATCGGACGTATCGGCTATATGAAAGGGGGAGGCCAAGCGCTTTGGAAAGACGAGAACATCGCGGACTCGATCACCAACCGAGCATTGCGTTTCATCGACGAATCGAAAGAGAATCCCTTCTTCCTGTTTCTGGCTACGAACGACATTCACGTGCCCCGCTTTCCGCACGAACGTTTTCGCGGGAAAAGCAGCATGGGACTGCGAGGTGACGCCATCGCCCAATTCGACTGGACGGTAGGACAGGTGTTGGACTATCTGGAGGCGAACGGACTGACAGAAAATACGCTGATCTTTCTCTCGAGCGACAACGGACCGGTTGTCGATGACGGATATCAGGATCAGGCAGAGGAGTTGCTGAACGGACACAGCCCGACAGGCAACCTACGCGGAGGAAAATACAGCGCCTTTGAAGGAGGAACGCGCATTCCGGCCCTAATCTCCTGGCCCGGGCAGGTACCGCAGGGAAAAGTGTCGGAATCGTTGGTATCGCAAATCGACCTGTATCGCTCGCTGGGATCGCTGATCGGAGCGACCTTACCGAAAAACAGCGCGCCAGACAGTCGGGATTATGTAAACACCTGGCTGGGATTGTCGGATGAAAGTGTGCCCTTCGTCATCGAACAGGCATCGAACCATACGCTTTCGATCCGTACGCCGGAATGGAAATTCGTAGAACCGAAAGGGGGGCCAACCCTGGTGCCATGGGGACCGAAAATAGAAACCGGTTACAGCACGGAGCCGCAATTGTTTAAACTAAGCGGAAAAGGCGAAAACCAAAACGTGGTAAACAAATATCCGGAGAAAGCGCTTGAGTTGCAGACCAAGTTGCATCAGGTAAAACAACGATAAAACTTCGACCAGAAGATATCTCGAAAGCCCTTGTTTCGTACTTCTTAAAATGAAGTCGGAACGAGGGCTTTCTTATTGAAAAAAGTGAAACCGACACCTAGAAAATGAGGTTTCAAAAAGGTCAGGCAGCGGATGAAAAAAGTACAGGCAGTAAATTTGAAAAGTATAGGCAGTAAATTCGGAAAACCCAGGCAGGAAAAAAAGTGGGTTTTCTCAGGCAGAAAACCGAAGAAAATCGGTTTAAAAAAAATTCCCCGAAAGTTAGATTTACGTCTAATTTTCGGGGAATTTTCATCTCGCAGTACATCTTGTATCAAAAGACGAATATCCACAGATATTAAAAAAGCAAACCATTCGTAATCAATGCGTTTAAAAACATAATGAGGTTTATCAACGAGTTATCAACACTGCGTAAATCGGGATAATCCGATCGATATTCCGAAAAACAAGAGGACACGAATCATTCGGAGCGAGTGCGATATTTCCAGCAAAGACCGGTCAAATCGCGAGACTTCTCGCGGAACAGGAAACTAAGCAGATAGCCGATGGCGATGCTCAGAAAGATTCCGAGCAGCCCGTACATCATAAAATTGACACGGCTGAAGGATTGCATCCAAATAAGAAAGAAGGTACTGAATAGCAAACCGCCGAGCGCAGCATAGCCACGAATGCGCGGGAAAAAGATTCCGATGAGAAAGAGACCTCCGAGCCCACTGGTGAGCAACCCGATAAACATATTGAATTCGTCGAAAAACGATTTCACGCTCAACGTGGACAGAATCAGGGCCAGAGTAGTACCCAATATGCTGATGACAATACCACTGATACGAGCCGCTAACAGGCGACGGGCATCGGATAGAGCCGGATAAGCGAGGTTGACGAAATCGCAAGTAACGGCAGTCGATGCCGAATTGATGTTGCTCGAAAGGGTAGACATGGTAGCGGCAAAGATCGCCGCGATGAGAAGGCCAGCCACACCGACCGGCATCTCATTCACCATAAAGTATGGAAATATGCCTTCGGCATTGGGCATCGTCACAGGCAAATTATCGGGATGGGTATCATAGTATGCATAGAGACCGCTTCCGATGAAGTAAAATATGAAAAGGACAGGAAGAGAGATCAGACCGTTGAGCCAAATACTCTTTGCCGCCGCTTTTTCGTCGGTCGTGGTGAGATAGCGTTGTACGATGGTTTGATCGGACGAGTAGGTGATGAGCGAGTTGGCGATGCCGGCACCGAAGAAGATAACCCAAAAGGTGGGTTGTGTGAAATCGAACGCAAAATCAAACATTCGGAATTTATGAGCATCCTGCGCAATGCGGATGGTCTCGCCGATGCCTCCGGTATTGATAACGATATAAACAATGGAAAGAAGCGCTCCGCCAATCAAGATAAAGCCCTGAATCACGTCGCCCCAAATAAC
The DNA here is from genome assembly GCA_947074245.1 of uncultured Bacteroidales bacterium. GTDB lineage: Bacteria > Bacteroidota > Bacteroidia > Bacteroidales > JAUNSR01 > JAUNSR01. Next base: position 3,571 of record CAMTOW010000006.1, read on the forward strand.
CGCTTCGACACCACCCATGGTCGCATAAATGACGGTTACGACCGACATGAGCAGAATACAAAGAATGATATCCATGCCCGTGACCGTAGATAACGCCAATGAAGGCAAGTACAGCACGATAGCAATGCGGGTGATCATAAACAGAATGAAGAAGGAGCTAGCCAACAGGCGAACGGTACGGTTGAAGCGTTTTTCGAGATATTCGTAAGCACTCGTAAGATTGAGCGAACGGAAGAACGGAAGATACCAACGGATGATAACCGGAGCAACGATCAGAATGGAGAAAGCCATCGGAAAGTAAAGCCAATCGGAGATATACGTCTTCGCCGGAATCGCCATGAACGTGATCGCGCTCAAAGTGGTAGCAAAGATACTGATACCGACCGCCCACCAAGGAAGTTTGCCGCCCCCTTTGAAAAAATCGTCGGAGGAGATCGTCTTGCGGCTAAACCAGAAGCCGACACCAATCATGAGCAGCATATACAGAATCAAGACCGTATAGTTGATCCAACCGAACGTGCCTTTGGAACGGATCGTAAGGGACGCGAAACCTGAATCGCTCAGGAGGCAGACGCGACTGCCCTGACGGAAGATCAGATTGTTATCGCCGGGCGTATAAGGATAGTCGCCCCGAGTGGTCCAGGTACGGGTAACGGTATGGAATATATGATTTGCCGGATGAGCTCCAACGATCATGATATGATGGGTACCGATCGGGAACGCGGCACCGCACGCGACGGCACGCCGAATCTCTTTCGGGACCGGTTGAGTAGAGAGGGACTGATCGACCCAACTGCCGGTCTTGAAGGAATAGGCCAACGGGAAATCGGATTCGGTGAAGAAATACCAAAGATCGTCGGTCCCGCTATTCTGCACCGTGGCAGAAACCGGGGTGAAAGCGTCGGGGAGCCCCGTTATCTCTTTACGTACCCATTGAGAGTCGGGATCGTTGAGCGGAAGTACATACATCGAAGAGAGAGCCTCGGACGCGGATTGACCGAAAGCCACATAAAGTTGATCTTTGAATACCGTACAGACGGGAGAGATCAGCGCTATGGGAAGGGATGGCAGCGATTCGTACTGAAGACGGCCGTTTACGAACGAAAGACGATAGACGGAAGAGGAAAGTTCGGAACCATTGTCTCCTCCGATGAGAATGAGCGCATTGTTATCTTGCGCAATTCCGGAGAAGGCAAGCGGTTCGGGCAATGTCAAGGAGGATTTTTCCCAACCGTCGGACTGAGAGTACAGATAAACGGTATTCAGGAAGGAAGAATCATCTTTGCAATACCCTCCTGCCAAAAGAACGCGATCGCCCAGATACCCTCCGAAAGAACCAACCGTATGGCGGTTCAGGAAACTGATCGGATCGGGGTGTCGTTCCCACTGAAAGCGCAACGACTCATCGGCACAAACCGAGGAGAACAGGGATATGAAGAGTAAGATAACGAGAAATCGTAGTCGGGTAAGTGTGTTCATGGATTCAGATAAAAACGGGGTCAAAGAGGTTGCGCAATGACCCCGTAAAGGATTGTTGTTTTATTCTGCCTTGAGTATTTCCTCAATGAGCATGTGGCTTTTGATCATCATACGGGGAATGTGGAAAGGACCTTTGAACAGATTGCCTTTTGCCGGCTGCGCCAAAGAGCCGTCCCGGTGAAAATAGCCGTACCATTCGCCATATTCGGCATCGGGGAAACGACTATAGGTCCATTCGCTAATCTGATTGTGCATTTCGAGATATTTCTTATCTCCGGTAGCCAGGTAGGCGTAGAGAGTAGCAATGATTGCCTCGGTCTGAGGCCACCAGAACTTCATATCCTGCGCATAATCCTGACACGGAAGACTCAGACAGTCGCGGAAATTAATGATTCCGCCATGTTCTTTATCCCAGCCCCATTCCCAAGACCAGTCGAGAATGGTGAGTCCCATGCGGGTCAGTTCGGGATCCCAGCCTCGATGTTTCGCTTCTTCGAGCACGAACCAAGCCGTTTCGATGCAATGTCCCGGATTAATAAGACGGCCTGCCATCGAATTGATGAATTCGCCATTGGGACCGACCGTTTCGAGAAGCGCCTTAAACTCGGGGTGCATGAACTTGTTACGAAGTTCGGCCAAAGAGAAGTCGATCTGCTCGGTCAGGATCGGATCATCGATGGCTTCGCGGATACGAGACGCCGTATTGATGAGAATCATGATGAGCGAATGACCTTCGGTCTTCAGATTGTCGGTATATTTTGCGGGCATATACCCGGGAGTAGTCATGAAATGACGAATGCGTTTGAAGAGTTCGAGCGCCTTAAGCGCATAGGAGCGATCGCCCGAAGCGATGGCGTATTCGGCCATAGCAATGGCAGCGAACGTTTCGGAGAACACATAACGACGTTTGCGAAGAGGCAGCCCCTCGGCAGTGACTTCAAAGAACATACGACCATCCGAATCGACACAATGCGTTTCGATGAAACGGATGGTGGAAGCAGAGGCTTCGAGCCATTCGGGATTGCGAGAAATATTGTTGTAGGCGAAAGCGCAGATGAATGCAAAACGACCCTGAAACCATACGGATTTGGTCGTATCGATCAGAGATCCGTCACGATCGACACAGGTATAGATTCCGCCATTGACCCGATCGAGCCCATGTTTGAGCCAGAAAGGGAGGATGTCCTCAACGAGATCACCCTGATAGCGATCCTGCCAGGAACGGAGATACGAGTGGGGATTGTAAACTGCAGCCATACTTAGAATTTATTACAACGTTCGAAGAATCCGATCTCTACCAATTCTTTTTTCATCTGAGCCTCTTCGGCATCGGTCATATTCTGGAACGGCGTACGGTTCTTACCCAAATCAAGGCCAATCAATTTCATGATGCGTTTTCCGCCCACGATATTACCCCGGAAATGACAAATGACGTTGATAACGGCCTGAGAGAAGTTCTGATGTTCGCGAGCCGCTTCGATATCGCCTCTTTCCCAGGCTTCGATGATGGCATTGAGTTCGCGGCCATTGTAGTTGGTCGTTCCGCCGATACCGCCCTGCGCGCCACCCATCGCCAAACAAGGAAGGATGGTTTCGTCTTGCCCATGAAGCATATCGAATTTGCCATTCTTATAAAGACGGCACTGGTTGTACTCATACATATTCTCGAACGTGTACTTGATTCCGGCAAAATTTGGAATGCGTCCGTCGACCGCTTCGAGGAAACTCAACATCGGCAAGAAAACGCCGTTGAACGCAGGAATGTGGTAGAAATAGAACGGAAGAGCGGGTGCGCCCGCCGCAATCTCCTCGCAATACGCTACAAGTTCTTCGATCCGGTTGACTTTCGGGAACGGCGGCGCCATGGCACCGATTCCCCAAGCACCGATTTTCTGCGCATGCTCCGCCAAACGACGACTGCTTTTAACGCATGTACTGCCCACATGAACGATCACTTTGAAGCCGACAGGAGATTTAGCGACCCACTCTTCGGCCAAACGCATCCGTTCTTCTTCGGTAAGCATGTATCCTTCGCCCGAAGATCCGTTGATGAAAACACCTTTAAGACCGTTTTTGTACAACATCGCAGCATAATCTGCGATCGGTTCGAGATTGATTTCGCCATTTTCGTAAAAAGGCGTGAAGGGAGCATCAATCAACCCTTTAATTTTTTCCATATAGATGTGTTATTGATTTGACGTAATTAGGGCATGTGAGCGAAGATCAGTGGGCCAATTCGATGATGATTTCGGCTAGAGATTGAGAAACGGCATTGGCGAAACGTTCGCCTTTTTCGGCCGTAGAACCGGTCGGATCGCCAATACCCGTATCTTCGCTTACCTCTTTCCAGTTGCGAGGAAGCCAAATACGACCGTCGCGTACCGACTTGAGAGCATGAGGATGGGAAGACCCGGAACCGGCTTTGGCCATATCGACCCATTCGGGATGGAAAAACATCATTACGGATGTTTCGATCTCATCGGCATGCTCGCCCGGATGATCAAAATAATCAGCTATGGGAGCGAGGCGGAACCACTCGCAGGCAGCGACCGTAAAGTCGGGATAATCGACCGCCAGATCACGAATCATATTCTTGAAGGAGTTGCCACCATGACCATTTACAATGAGCAGTTTATGAATGCCCTGATGGCGGAGCGACTCGACAATATCTTTGAGAATAAGGAATTGCGTTTGATAACGCGTGTGAATACAAAAGGGAAAATCGCGCTGACCGGGATTCTGAGCACCCAAGGATATGGGAGGAAGCACCATCGCAGAGATACCAGTCTGTCTGTATGCAGATTCGGCAGCCATGCGAGCAATCTCGAAAGAGAGAATCGAATCGGTCAGGTATGGTAAATGAAAATTATGCGGCTCGGTAGCACCCCATGGCAAGACAGCCATCGGATAAGAATGAAGAGATATATCTCCGAAGCCCGCTTCGAGAAGATTCAGGTGTTTCATGAATGATGATATTAGTATGCGAAAGGCATATCGGATAAAAAAGAGGACTGCTGAAAATAGAATTATCCGCCTGTGGACAAAGTTAAATTAAAGAATGAGAACTGCAACTGCGAGAACACCTGTTAACCACCTTTTCGGGTAAATATTTTAATCAAAAGGATCTTTTATTGCTATTTATTTATCTTACAACAAATACATTAGCTAATTATTTTCTTTTTAGCCGCTTGAGAACTTCTTTATATTTAGAATTATCCCCCTGTATGGAGAGAGACTTTTATCTGAAAACCCGGATCAGGAGAGGCAGTAAACTATAAAAAAAAGCAGGTCGCCCGGCCCAAAAAGCCGACGACCTGCCGATTTGTTGTAGAACTATAGATAATGTCTTTGACGGGAGCCCGTTTTCGGGATTTCCGTTTATTCGTTTATTTCGTTGCTTCCGCTTCGACCAAGTCAACCCGACTCGGTTCGGAAGCAGGTTTTCTTTTCCAGATCTGTTCGATCTCTTCGAGCGTACGCCCTTTGGTTTCGGGAACCCATTTCCAAACAAACACGGCTGCCAGAATACCCATCACGCCATAGATCCAATAAGCGAATCCGTGGTTGAACGAGGCTGTCAGCGCAGCATTGTCGTTGAGCATCGGGAACGTCCAGGAAACGATCAGATTACTCAGCCATTGAGCCGCTACGGCAATGGACAAAGCGCCACGGATGGAGTTGGGGAAAATTTCCGCCAAAAGCACCCAACATACAGGACCCCATGACATCGCAAAAGACGCCGTATAGAGCAACATGCAGATCAGGGTAAACAAACCGACCGAGCCCATGTAGAACGTCATTCCCAGGAAGAACATACTCACTGCCATCCCCAACGCTCCAATGATCATCAGCGGTTTACGACCGAAACGATCGACCGTCATAATGGCCACGACCGTGAAGCTCAGGTTGATGATCCCCACAATGATGGTCTGCATCAAAGCGGCATCATTGCCCGCACCCATCGTACGGAATATTTCGGGAGCATAGTAAAGCACGACATTGATCCCAACCGCCTGTTGGAAGAACGAGAGGAGAATACCGATTACGATCAGAGCACTGCCGAAGGAGAGCCATGGCGCGTTTTTCTCGATAAGACTCTTCCGAATCGACTTGTATTCTATCTCCATCTCTTTCTCGCCATAAAGATTGGTGAGCACCTTGCGCGATTCTTCATCTTTGCCTTTTAGCAAGAGGTATCGAGGCGTCTTCGGAACGAAGAAAAGCAGACTCAGGAAGAGTACGCACGGAATGGTTTCGGACGCGAACATCCAGCGCCAGCCGATCGTATCGATCCACTCGGAAGAACCTCCTCGCGCGATGAAGTAGTTGACGAAATATACGATCAACATCCCGAAGATAATCGCGAACTGATTGAATGAAACCAGTTTTCCGCGAATGTGAGCGGGAGCCACCTCAGCAATATATACCGGAGAGAGCATAGACGCAATTCCGACACCGATCCCTCCAATGATGCGATAGAATATGAGCGAACTGACCATTTCGACACCGAGAAAGTTGAGTTTGTCGGGCAAAGCGGAACCGATCGCCGAAACCGTAAACAAGAGAGCTGCTATGATCAGACCGTTTTTACGACCGATCGCAGAGGAGATCTGACCGCCCCACGCACCGCCGATGATGCAACCTACCAAGGCGCTAGAGATGACAAATCCTTTGATGGAGCTTGCCATGGTCGGGGTGAGAGCTTCCGGTTGAACCCAAAATTGAGAGAACCACACTGCTACGCCGACAACCAGAAACAATACTGACGTGATGAGCGCTTTACGCAGATTGAACAACTTGAAAAAGAAGTTTATCGTAAGGCCGGCTATAATAGCCAGGCAAAGCGATACAATCACCTTATACTGAAGTACGACCGATTGGGCTGCAGCAACGTTTTCAAACAAAGGTCGGATGAAAAAGTTGTCGAGTGCGGCTGTCGTGCCGGATACGACAGCCGTGTCGTATCCGAACAACAAACCACCCAACGTAGCCACCAGGGTAATACCGTAGATGTAAAAATTGTTTTGTTTTTTCATGGGCCCGTAAGGTTAAAGGGATTAGATGTACATCGCAAGGATCGCTTCGTAAAGCTCTTGTTTTCCGCTGATCTGTGCCGGTTCGCCGTTTTTAACAGCCATATCGCGCAGATCTTCGAGCGATAACAATCCCTCTTCGAATTTTTTGCCTTCGCCCTTGTCAAACGAAGCGTAGCGATCGGCAAGCATAGACGGAATCGGAGACTCCTCTAAAATAGCCGCTGCCGATTCGAGCGCACGAGCAAATACATCCATACCTGCAATGTGGGCGATGAACAAATCGTTCAGATCGGTCGAGTTGCGACGGATCTTCGCATCGAAGTTAGTACCTCCGCCCTGAAGGCCGCCTGCTTTCAGGATAACCAGCATCGCCTGAGTTAGCTCGTAAGCATCGATCGGGAACTGGTCTGTGTCCCATCCGTTTTGAGCGTCGCCGCGGTTGGCATCGATCGAACCAAGCATATTGTTGTCTGCCGCAACCTGAAGTTCGTGCTCGAACGTATGTCCGGCCAAAGTAGCATGGTTCACCTCGATATTCACTTTAAAGTCATTTTCAAGGCCATTCGCTTTCAAGAATCCGATCACCGTTTCGGTATCCACATCATATTGATGTTTCATCGGTTCCATCGGTTTCGGCTCAATGAGCATATTTCCTTTGAATCCTTTGGAACGAGCATAATCGCGAGCGATCTTAAGCATCATCACCAAGTGTTCTTTCTCGCGTTTCATCTCTGTATTCAACAAAGACTGGTAACCTTCGCGACCACCCCAGAATACATAGTTTTCACCACCCAGTTCGATCGTCGCATCGATCGCATTCTTAATCTGAGCGGCAGCATAAGCTACCACGTTGAAGTTCGGGTTGGTAGCAGCCCCATTCATATATCGTTTGTTGGAGAATACGTTTGCCGTACCCCAAAGCAATTTGATTCCGGTTTCAGCCTGTTTCTGTTTTGCATAAGCAACGATTTTTTTCAGATTCGCTTCGTATTCTTCGATCGTAGCAGCCTCAGCGATTAAATCCGTATCGTGGAAACAGTAAAATTCGATTCCCAATTTCTGCATGAACTCAAAACCTGCATCCATTTTCGCTTTCGCTACTTCGAGCGGATCGGAACTCTGATTCCATTCACGGTTCAACGTACCTCCGCCAAACTGATCGCCGCCATCGGCACAAAGCGTATGCCACCATGCCATCGAGAAACGGAACCATTCTTTCATTTTTTTGCCGAAAACTACTTTTTCAGGATCGTAGTAACGGAATGCCATTGGATTTTTTGAAGCAACACCTTCGAAACGTATCTTTTCGATACCCGGGAAAAATTCTTTTTTCATGATCGTATGATTTGATTATTTAATGATTTTCATATTTGGTAAGATTCGACCGGAGCCGGTCGTTACTGATTTTCGAGAGTCGCGGAAAGAATCTCTTTCCAACGCTGATAAGCTTTGAGATATGCTTCGCGTCGCTGCGGATCACTTTCGGGACGGATCACCTCGAGTTGAGTAAGCGAGGCGAACGCTTCGTGACTATCCCGGTAGATACCGGCGCCTATGCCCGCACCTTTGGCGGCTCCGACAGCTCCATCGGTATCATATAATTCGATGGTAGCTCCGGTAACGGCAGCCAACGTATCGCGGAATATGGGACTGAGGAACATATTGGTCTTTCCGGCTTTGATCTTCGTCACCGACATACCCATCGCTTCCATGATCTCGATGCCATACGCAAAGGAAAATACGATACCCTCCTGAGCGGCGCGAACGAGATGAGAGCGATTATGGATGTTGAAATTGATGCCATGAATGGACGCGTCGGTTTCGCGGTTTTGAAGAACGCGCTCGGCGCCATTGCCGAAAGGAATCACGGTAAGTCCGGCCGAACCGACGGGAGCCTGCATACCGATCTCGTTCATTTCGGGATACGAGATATCGGCAGGAAGAATATTTTTCTTCACCCACGAATTAAGGATTCCGGTACCGTTGATGCAGAGAAGTACGCCCAGACGAGGATCTTGCTCGGTATGATTGACGTGAGCGAAGGTATTGACACGCGATTTGAGATCGTAGCCGATGTTGCCCAAAACGCCATATACAACACCGGAAGTACCTGCCGTCGATGCGATTTCGCCCGGTTGAAGTACGTTGAGAGAAAGCGCGTTGTTGGGTTGATCGCCCGCACGGTAAGAGACAGGAGTGCCTTCTTTCAGACCGAGCAATGCAGCCGTTGCAGCCGAAACGCGCCCTTGTATGCCGAAAGTTGGGATCTGATCGGCAACCATCTGAGGCGAGATTCCAAATTGACGGAGAACCTCATCCGATACCGAAGCATTTTTAAAATCCCATAGAATCCCTTCGGACAGTCCGGAAACGGTAGTACGAACATCGCCTGTAAGACGCATGGCTATGTAATCGCCCGGAAGCATGAATTTATCGATTCGAACAAAAAGTTCGGGTTCGTTTTCGCGAATCCAAGCCAGCTTGGCAGCCGTGAAATTGCCCGGAGAGTTTAGCAGATGACTCAGACAGAACTCCTCGCCAAGCGATTCGAACGCATTCTGTCCGTATGGAACGGCACGAGAATCGCACCAAATGATTGAGGGGCGAAGCACTTGCTGATCTTTATCGACCACGACAAGTCCGTGCATCTGATAGGAGATCCCAATCGCAGCAACCTCGCGTCCGTCTACACCGGATTGTTTGAAAACCGAAGCAGTAGCCTCACAAAGGTTCTGCCACCAGTTTTCGGGGTCTTGTTCGGCCCATCCCGGTTTATTCGCTATGATTTCCATTTCCTGTTTCGGAAAGAAATCGGAAGCGATACACTTGCCTGTTTCACTATCGACCAAAGCCGCTTTGACAGAAGAACTGCCAATATCATAACCCAGCAGATACATCGTATTAGATATTAAGTTTATGTTTTATTTAAGGTCGTTCAGCCCTTGATCATGCGTTTCTTGTCGAACTTGTAGAAACGAGCAGCCCGGTGGGATACGTTGGTTTCAAATTCGTCCAATGGAACGACATAGGGCATCGTCATTATTTTCTTATGAAAGTTGCGTACGTCTAACTGGCGACCGTACACCTGCTCGTATAAGCGGCGTAACTGAAGCGCCGTAAACTTGGCAGGAAGCAATTCAAACAGAATCGTCGGGTCCAGCTGTGCCATATGCTGAATCTCTTTCTGCGCTTCGAGGATGATCTGATTGTGATCGAATGCCAGCTGCGGAAGATCGAGTAGGGATTTCCATCCCGCACTATAGTCGGGAGAAAGAGTATTCAATCGTCCCGTAATCTTAATCAAAGACATATATGCAACGGTAATAAGGCGTCCGATCTTTAGTTTCACAGCATCTTCGAGCCAACGTACATCACGAGGGTTAGAGGTGCGAGATATCGATCCGAATGTTTTGAACTGTCGCAAATAAGCCTGTTTGATTCCGGTCAGTTCCAAGAGGACGGAAGAAGCGGCATCATCCAACTCTTCATCCTCAAAGATCAGACGTCCGGGAAGTTTCATATCATTGTATTCGCCCTCTTCGTCGGAAGGGTTGCGCTGTACAAGCAAAACTTTAAGTTCTTCCCCGTCAAATCCGAGCAATACACAATCGACTGACAGATGTGGATTATAATGAAGCATACATGATTTTTATTCGTTACTGAGTCAAATATAAATCGATTATCAAAACAAAAAACACACCGTTCGGACGCTGAGTCAAAACAGCCCAAAACCAATACTGTATTAGATACAATATGATATGCCAATTATGTCCTGAATACAATATGTTAGCTTTAAACAGTATTCTCGTAATAATTACAATAAGGGACTTTGTGTTAAATAACTTTAAATAAAACAGAAGCAACCAGGAGACTATCATACAATAACCCAAGCTTAGATACGATTATATCAAAGAGAATGAGTCACAGACATTGCTCCGGACGCGACAAGAAGTAGATTTTAGAAATAGACAGAAGGATGCAAAGCAATTCCAAAAACAAATCGGGTTTACCATCCTAATTGAAAGGTAAACCCGATTTATTTGAGCCGAATCAATGAATGAATCGGTATGGATATCCGTACGAATCCGGTTTAAATTCGGCGAAGTCGTCGCGACAGTTTATCGGCAACGGTACGCATGGCAAACCAACCGTGAAGAACCGTTACGAGCGGACTGCCATAGTAGCGACACATAATCGCATATCTTTCTTTGAGCGAAGCCTTGTGATTGAGTGTGGTAAGGCCTTCCTGCAAATAATCGGCAAGAATCAATCCTGTATTATGAAGCGTAACACTGTTTTTCATGCAACGGATACACCAATCGAAATCGGCAGAGAAACGGAACGACAGATCGTAATCGGGCGCTAAAGCACGCTTCATAATGAAGGCTTGATGGCATACGAGCATTCCCATCCGGAAGCTTTTCCAGTTCAACCGACGGGGCGCCTTCAACCTGCGCATGCCGATGAAAGAGCGATCCTCAGCGATAATAGCCGTTTCGCCATAGATCACATCGGGCAATTCGTTCATCGCAATGATTTGATCAACGATTTTGCGCACGATAAAAGGAGAATGGATCGCATCGCCGGCATTCATGAACCAAACATAATCACCGGTAGCGGCATGCAATCCTTTGTTCATCGCATCATAAAGACCGTTGTCTTTTTCCGAAACCAGAAAGGCGATACGGTCTTTGTATTTCTCGGCAATCGCAAGGGTATCGTCGGTAGAACCACCGTCGATAATCAGGTATTCGATCCCGTCGTAATCCTGCTCGATAATGCTGCGGATAGTCGGTTCGAGAACCTTACCCGCATTATATGTAATGGTAATGATCGATAGGATCGGTTTTTTCATACGTTCTTCCATGCGATGTTTTCTTTATAAATATCAAGATAGCGAGCCGCCACTTTCGGTTCGGCATAATTCTCTTCCACAAAGGAACGAACCTCCGCGCGATACGCAGGATCCGCCGAACGCTCCAGGACGTGGACAATTCCGTCGGCTAAATCATCTACCGAAAGATATTTCGCCACATAACCCGTCTGCAAATGCGTAATCATCTCAGGAATACCACCCACATCGAAACCGACGCAAGGAGTCGCACATGCCATCGCTTCCATGATCATATTGGGAAGATTCTCTTCGAGCGATGGAGTCACGAATACGTCTGCCGCCTGATACATAAGCCGAAGTTTTTGCGGATCGGAAACATAACCGAGTTCATGGAGGGGTAGACCGAAATCCAGATCGCCTTTCTCCTTGATCTGTCCGCACATCACCAAGTCGGCATCCAATCCTTTCGAAGCCAATACCCTCGAAGCTTGAAGCAGATAATCCAGTCCTTTTCGTTTATCACTGGCAATGACAGCACCGAAGAGGATCAGTTTCTTATCGAGCGGCAATCCGAGCGCTTTGCGGGCAGCAGACTTATCGCCGGGTTGAAAGAAGGAGATATCGATCGGATTGGGAATTGCGATGAACCGATTGCCGGGTGCCAGCGAACTGCCTTTCGCGACTTCGCCCAACCAATGGCTGCAGCTAACGAATTGAATCCGTCCATCGGGCATAAAGCGTTTCTTCCGAGCCATGATGCGAGCGGAAAGATCGCCTGAAGCGGGACGGATCAATTGCGGACATTCGCCACATGCGGCGCGAAAGCGTTCGCAACCGTGGGCATAATGACAGATTCCCATCACAGGCCAAAGATCGTGCATCGTCCAGATCAGCGGTTTTCCGGAATCGATGATCCCGTCAATGCCCTTCAGAGAAACAAAGCCCTGATTGATCCAATGAAAATGAACGATATCGGCCTCTTGGATAAGCGGATGCTGGGATATATCGAACCCGAAAGAGGCGGTCGAAACGGAAAACAGACCTTTCTTACTCAAACCGTTGTTCCGGAAAATATCCAGACGTTCGAGCAGGAAAGCCCATTTCTTACGAATAGCACCCCAACGAGAAGGTAAAATCTCAGTCACAAAAGGGAGAGCGGTCTCTTTATGAAGCACCAGCACGTTTACCTCAGCACCCGCCTTGCGCAATGCTTGAGCAAGACGCATACAGGCTACCGCCGCGCCTCCTTTTCGATCGGACGTATTGACCAGAACTATTTTCATCTGAATTTATTTAATGTTCGACGCCATATTTTTTTCAAGAGCCGTTTGCCTTTGGTTATCTTGGAGTATTCGTAAGCATACACTTTTCCGATGGCTTTTCTTGCGATAAGATCCTCTTCGACCGGCAGAGAGGGGTCGATTACAAGGGGAGAGGTAAGATCCAATTCGGTATAATAACCCGCTTCAGACGTGAAATTGGTTCCGCTTCCGTCCGTACCGATGTTTTTCACCAACGATCGGCCCGCGTTCAGAGCGAGTCCGCCATTCAGGAATAGGGTTGCGTTCCACCGAATCGCCCAGGAATGGTTAAGCCCGGCGATCTGTCTGCGCAACATACGCGTAAAGGGATATAATCCGTTGAAATCAAATGCATACGAGCGATTTTCCGTTTCCAATCGAGCAAGAAGCTTTCTGCCATCGGGCTCGAAAAGGTCCCAGGCCCGTTTCCAGGTACCCCAGCCCCAACTGTTGGCAAAGCGGATGAAAAACGTTTCAGGAACCGGAATCTTCGTCTTTAAAACATGTCCCTGCACGTTCATAACGCGCTCATCGTCCGCATAAAGTTCCAATCCCTCATTCATAAAGGTTAGAAACCAGGGAGAGGTGATCAGATCGTCTTCGAGAACGATCACGCGTCCGCAGCGATTCACCATTTCGGTCACCTCATCGATGATGCTCCGTGCCAATCCGCGGTTCACCGGCTGTTCGGATACCGTCACCGAGCGAAACCCTTCGATCCGGCTGATCAGACGGCGCACCTCGGCTACACCGGCCTCATGAGCCGCTGTGGCGGGAGCGTCGCTGTATACATACAGATCGCTTTGAGAAGCGAGCTCATTGGCACGAAGCGCGTCGAGCGTCCGCTGCAAATGATCGGGACGATTGTATGCGAACAGTAGTATCGGAGCTGTTTCCATAAAGTTTCCTGCTATGCTAAAAGTTTAACCAGATAATAAACCACGCGTTGGAATTGTCCCGTAAGACCGTTTTCCAGACGAATTTGATCCAGATCAATGTATTTGACCGATTCGGTCACGATCGGATGTCGAAGAATATATGCGATTTCACGGAGTGAAGCGATTTTTCCGTTGGGGTTGCGTTTCCATTCATTGATCACGCTAAACGGCACATTGTTCCAAAGGCGATACGCCAGCCGCTCGCGACAATCGTGGATATGCTCCGGATGATAATGATTCAGCAGAACCCGCGATTCTTCGATCGACTTGATTCCATGCCGAAAGCATTTATAGCGATAATCATTGCATCCGAGCGACGATGTATAATGATAATGATGATAAAACGGTTGACGCACACAAGCTACCTTCTGTGTAGCCAGAAGCGCTTTCAGGTTGAAGAGATAGTCTTCAAACGGAAGTTCCCGTTCGGAAAGAAAAAACAACTCTTCCCGATCGACGAGCGTGCGTTTGTAGATTTTGTTCCATACACCCGACGGCCATAACGAGTCGGCCCGGTCGGACGGTTTCGAATAGAGCAGGTAACGAAGCATCTCTTCCCTCAAAGCGGCCGATCCGTCTTCACAATTGGTAGGATAGGCGCGTGTTTCCAGCTTTTCGCCGCGATGCACCATGACGTCACATCGCACGATGTCATAATCACCCTCTTTCGCCTTTTCGTAAAGAGAACGGAACATGTCGGGATCGGTCGAATCGTCATTGTCGGCGAAACCGATGTATTCGCCCGAAGCGGCGCGAATCCCCTCATTGCGTGACAACCCCACACCCAGATTCTCCCGATTGCGAATCACGCGAAACCGCGAAGGATGGGAAGCGGCATAGCGTTGCAATACCTCATGGCTGCCATCTGTACTGCAATCATCCACACAGATCACCTCCAGATCGGGCAACGTCTGTGCCAACAGGCTGTCGAGCATACGCGGCAGGTAAGCCTCCGCGTTGTAGACAGGCATTATGACGGATATTTGAGGTCGTATCATTTCGATATTTTCGTATTCGGATTTATTTGTTTTTTCGTTCATTGATCTTCGTTCGTGCCAAATGCAGCGCTTCGAGCAGCAACTCGTCTTTGCAATAAAACAGGATCGCCAGATCGGAAGAGCGTCGTGTAGGGAAAGAGTGTTAAGATTAGTGTAGAT
>CAMTOW010000007.1 GCA_947074245.1 uncultured Bacteroidales bacterium
ACACTCTTTCCCGACACGACGCTCTTCCGAGCTGGACGGATACGTTCTTACCGAAGCGATTGAAGACGCTGACGCAATCTTTGTTAACACTTGTTCAATCCGCGACAACGCCGAACAGAAGATTGTCGGTCGTTTGCAATATTTCAACTCGTTGCGTAAGAAAAACAAGCATCTGATCGTTGGCGTACTGGGCTGTATGGCCGAGCGCGTGAAAGACGAACTGATCGAGAATTACCAGGTGGATCTGGTAGCCGGGCCGGATGCTTACCTCGATCTGCCGAATCTGGTAGGATCGGTCGAACAGGGAGAGAAAGCGATCAATGTGAATCTCTCTACCGACGAGACGTACCGCGAGATCATCCCGTCGAGAATCGGCGGAAACCGCATCTCGGGTTTCATCTCCATCATGCGCGGTTGCAATAACTTCTGCTCGTATTGCATCGTGCCTTACACACGCGGTCGCGAACGGAGCCGGGAGCCGGAAAGCATCCTGAGCGAACTCGAAGACCTGCGTAAAAAGAATTTCAAGGAAGTGACCCTGCTGGGGCAGAACGTCAACTCCTATCATTATGAAGCGGACGGCAAGTCGGTTGACTTTGCCGGATTGCTGGCTCTCGTGGCCGAAGCCGCACCGGATATCCGCATCCGTTTCAGCACGTCGCATCCGAAAGACATGAGCGACAAGATCATCAGCACCATTGCCGCTTACCCCAACATCTGCCGACACATCCACCTTCCGGTACAGTCGGGCAGCAGTGCGGTTTTGAAAGCGATGAACCGTAAATATACCCGTGAATGGTATCTGGAACGTATCGATGCGATTCGCAACATCATTCCGGACTGCGGTATCACGACCGACGTGTTCTGCGGATTTACCGACGAGACGCTCGAAGACCACGCACAGACTCTATCTTTGATGGAAGAGGTAGGTTTCGACGCGGCATTCATGTTCAAATATTCCGAGCGTCCGGGCACCTACGCGTCAAAACATCTTCCTGACAACATCAGCGAAGAGGAGAAAGTGCGCCGCCTGCAGGAGATCATCGAACTTCAGGGACGCCTGTCACTGGAAAGCAACCGCCGCGACATCGGAAAAACCTTCGAAGTGCTCGTAGAGGGATTCTCGAAGAAATCGCGTGAAAACCTGTTCGGACGCACCAGTCAGAACAAAGTGGTCGTTTTCCCGAAAAACGGATATCGGATCGGTCAGCTTGTAAAAGTGCGTGTGCTCGACGTATCTTCGGCTACGCTAATCGGCGAAACGCTCGAGCCGGCACCCGAAACGAAAGCCTGATTTCAACTCAGAATCCGGATCGAATGATCCGATTGAGAAACGGCTTTATTTATAACCGGTTATAAACAATACACCAAATAGACATTCAAGGTCTTCCCTGCTCTCGGGCGGTGGAAGACCTTTTTTATTATTTTCATTAAAACTAATGCTCTATGTTAATTCAAAATTTATCCGACTGAGCGATTCCGATCCGATTTCTGAAAAAAATCGATTATCTGCTTAACACTTTCCCGTTCGACGCCGTTTAAACGCCCGATTACTCCAAAGCGAACGAGCGAACGAAGGCGAGAAAACAATCGTTCACTCCCGAGCGAACGAAAAACAGACTACCGCCTATCCGCAAAAAACCAAGCGCGTTTTTCGGAAATCCCAACCGGGGGTCCGAAAGAATCCGATCGGCGCTTCACCCTATATATAGAATAGGAATAGAAAACGAGGAACGCTCCTTGGGATCGACAAAAGGGCAACTTCATCTCCAAACCCGTACAAATGAGACGGAACGCAGCTTTCGAGCATCGAAAACTCCAAAATAATTTCAAATCTTAAACCCAAATTCACAAAATATTTGTTCTTTTGCATCAACTTTAGGACAAAAGCGCCCTATCGTTTCCATACGTTCATCCGTAACCGCCGAACGATCTGATTTTTCGTCGGTTACCTCACAAACCATCTATCCGGAATGAAGAAAATCCATCTGCAACGGTGTCCGGTCTGCGGTTCGTCCGATCTGACCACTTTCCTCACCTGTTCCGACCATTACGCGTCGGGCGAAACCTTCGATATCGTATCATGCGGCGGTTGCGGGTTTCGGTTTACACAGGATTTTCCGGACGAGAGCGAGATCGGCTCGTACTACGAGACGGCCGATTACGTATCCCACTCGGATACGCGCAAGGGGTTGATGAACCGAGTGTATCATCTGGTGCGGAAATACATGCTTGCCCAGAAGGTGAAGATGACGTGCAGCTTGAGCGGATTGCAAAAAGGCGACGTGCTCGACATCGGATGTGGCACGGGATATTATCTCGGAGCGATGAAACAAGCGGGATGGAATACGATCGGCGTGGAGAAAAGCGCTCTCGCGGCAGAAGCGGCACGCACCCATTTCGGGCTGACCATATCCGACGATCTGAAAGAGATCGAAGGGGAAAGCCGGTTTGACGTGATTACGCTTTGGCATGTGATGGAACATTTGCAGGATCTGCCTCAGGTGTTTGAATCATTGCGCCGGCTGTTGCGTCCGGGAGGTACGCTGATCGTAGCGTTGCCCAACAGCGCTTCGTATGACGCGGCGCTTTACGGAGAATATTGGGGAGCGTATGACGTGCCCCGCCATCTGTGGCATTTCGCGCCCGACACGTTCGCCCGCCTCGCCCATCGCGAAGGGTTCGATATCAAGCTTTTCGCCCCGATGCCGTTCGATGCGTTCTACGTTTCGATGCTCAGCGAGAAATACAAGGGTAACGGAATGACGTTCGCCCGAGGTATGATGAGCGGCGCCAAAGCGTGGGTTCGTTCGCAATCCGATCCGAAGTTAAGCAGTTCGATAATCTATGTTTTAAGAAAACGGAATGAGTAAACATCCTTCACAGACCCGCAACAAGTTTTTCGGGGCGCGTCTGACCTCCATCATCAGCATATCGCTCGTATTGTTCGTATTGGGGCTGATCGCCTTCATGGGCGTATTGGCGACGGAACTTTCGGTGTTCGTCAAAGAAAACATCGGTTTCTCGATCGTCTTGTCCGACGAGATCAAACCCAACGAAGTAACCGCTCTGCGCAAAAAACTGAACGACGCTCCGTTTTCGAAATCGGTGCGTTACATCAGCAAAGAGGACGCGCTGAAGGAGTTGAGCGAAGAGCTGGGCGAGAATCCCGAAGAGTTTCTGGGCTTCAATCCGCTCCAGGCTTCGATGGAAGTGGGGCTGCATTCCGAATATGCCAACAGCGACAGCATCACGCTGATCGAACGCGACGTAAAAGCGCTTTCGACGGCTATCCAGGAGTTTAACTACCGAAAAGACCTGGTGGAACTGGTCAATGACAATATGAAGAAAGCGAGCATCATCCTCTTCGGCCTGGCCGTGATCCTGATGTTCATCTCTTTGGCGCTGATAAACAATACGGTACGACTCGGCGTTTATTCCAAACGCTTTCTGATCAATACGATGAAACTCGTGGGAGCCACTCCGGGATTCATCCGCCGTCCGTTCATCCGATCCAACATCGTCAACGGCATCGCGGCGGCGTTCATCGCCATCGGAATGCTTTCGGGACTGATCTTCTATCTGACGCAGGAGTTTGCCGGCTTCCAGGTACTGATCAACGAAGAACTGTTGCTGATCGTGTTTGGCATCATCCTCGGAATGGGTATCCTGATCACCATGGTTGCCTCATTCTTCGCTATCAACCGATATATCCGCATGGACGGCGACGATATGTATCTGGTATAAACCGAGATTGAAAACGAATCTAAATCATTCGAAACTATATATGGAAAAAAAGAATTTCGCATTGGGCAAGAATAACTTCATCGTGATGGGGATTGCCTTTGCCTTCATCATCATCGGCTTCGCGCTGATGACCGGAAGCAGCTCTACGATGGAGCACTTCGATCCGAGCATCTTCAGTTTCCGCCGCATCGTGGCCGGACCGAATCTGTGTTTCTTCGGATACATCCTTATGATCATCGGAATATTAATTAAAGACAAGCGTAAAAACGAGACTAATGACCTGGATTGAGGCGTTGATTATGGGTCTGGTACAAGGTCTGTCGGAATACCTTCCGATCAGCAGTAGCGGACATTTAGAGATTGCAAGTGCTATTTTAGGAGTGCAGAGTGAAGAAAACCTGACGTTTGCCGTAGTGGTACACGCCGCTACCGTATTGAGTACGATCGTCGTATTGTGGAAAGAGGTGGAGATCTTGTTTAAAGGATTCTTCAGTTTCAAATGGAATGCCGAGACACAGTATGTGTCGAAGATCCTGCTTTCGATGATTCCGGTGGGAATCGTGGGGTTATGCTTCAAAAAACAGGTAGAGGCGCTTTTCGGCGACGGACTGTTCCTGGTAGGGATCTGTCTGTTGATCACCGCATCGCTTCTGGCTTTCGCGCATTTCGCGCAACCGCGTAAAAAAGAAAACATATCGTATAAAGACGCCTTCATCATCGGTATCGCACAGGCTTGCGCCGTGCTTCCGGGGCTTTCACGCTCGGGATCGACAATCGCTACGGGATTGTTGCTGGGCGATAAGAAAGAGCAGGTGGCTAAATTCTCGTTCCTGATGGTGATCATCCCGATCTTGGGTGAAGCCCTTTTGGATCTGATGAAAGGCCTTTCACAAGGCGCAGAAGCGGCAACGACGCTTCCGCTCAGCTCATTGATCGTCGGATTCTTCGCCGCGTTCATCTCGGGCACGCTGGCTTGCAGCTGGATGCTCAAATTGGTGAAAAACGGCAAGTTGGTTTACTTCGCGATCTATTGTGCCATCGTAGGATCGATCGCATTGATCTATTCACTCAGCTAAACTGAGCAATATAGCCTGCCGTTTGTTTTTAAGAAAGAAGCGAATCGCTTCGCGAACGGTATTTTAATTAATCGGGGATGTCCGCGTTGGGATAAACGCAAGGCTCCCGTTGCATATAGTATATGGATTTTATAGAAGGAGAAGTTTTATATTTCAACAAGCCGCTTCACTGGACGTCGTTCTATCTGGTCAAACAGATCCGCAACCGGTTGAGCCGACGCTTGAAAGTAAAGAAATTCAAGGTGGGACACGCCGGCACGCTCGATCCGCTCGCTTCGGGAGTGATGATCCTCTGCACCGGCAAAGCGACCAAATTGATCGAGAGTTTCCAGTATCAGACCAAAGAGTATGTGGCGACACTGCGTCTGGGGGAAACGACTCCATCGTTCGATCAGGAAACGGAAGTGGACCGTACGTTCGAGACGGCACACATCACCCGCGAACTGACAGAAGATACGCTTCGGAAATTCGTCGGTAGCATCTGGCAGGTGCCACCGGTTTATTCGGCCGTTAAGGTGGACGGAAAACGCGCTTACGAGCTGGCTCGCAAGGGGGAAGAGGTTGAACTAAAGGCCAAAGAGCTTGTTATAGATGAGATAGAATTGTTGAGTTATGACTTGCCTGAAATTACGATTCGCGTAGTCTGTAGCAAAGGGACTTACATCCGTGCGCTGGCTCGCGACATCGGCGAAGCTCTCGGAAGCGGAGCGCATCTGACGGGACTAATCCGTACGCGGATCGGAGAAGTCAGACTGTCCGATTGCTTGGACGCGGATCAGATCGATGAATTTCTCGACAACGCCATCCCGGAGACTGCCGGAAATCAGGAAAAAGAATAATAAACAACAGAAAGAACAGATACAATGAAACTATCGCAATTCAAATTCAAATTGCCCGATGAACTGATCGCTTTGCATCCAGCAAAGAATCGTGATGAATCCAGAATGATGGTGATCCACCGCGAGACAGGTGAAATCGAACATCGCGTATTCAAAGACATCATCGAGTATTTCGGCGATAAAGACGTATTCGTATTCAACGACACGAAGGTATTTCCGGCACGTCTGTACGGAAACAAAGAGAAAACCGGCGCTAAGATCGAGGTTTTCCTGCTTCGCGAACTGAACGAAGAAAACCGTCTGTGGGACGTATTGGTGGATCCTGCCCGTAAGATCCGTATCGGAAACAAGCTGTATTTCGGCGAAGACGATTCGATGGTGGCGGAAGTGATCGACAATACCACGTCGCGCGGTCGTACGCTCCGTTTCTTATTCGACGGATCGCATGAGGAATTCAAAGAAGCGTTGTTCGCTTTGGGTGAAACTCCGATCCCTCCTTATATGAAAGAAAAACGCGATGCCGAAGCGGATGACGAGGCTCGCTATCAGAATATCTTTGCGAAAAACGAAGGTGCCGTAGTGGCTCCCGCAGCCGGATTGCACTTCAGCCGCGAATTGCTGAAACGCATGGAGATCAAAGGGATCGAATACGGATTCCTGACTTTGCACTCGGGATTGGGTAACTTCCGCGAAATCGACGTAGAAGACCTGACCAAACATAAAATGGATTCGGAACAGATGTTCGTCGGTCCGGAAGTGGTGAAACTGGTGAACGAAGCGAAAGACCGTAAAAGCCGCATCTGCGCGGTGGGTACATCGGTAATGCGCGGTATTGAAAGCACCGTGAGCACAGACGGACACTTGAAACCGTATACGGGATGGACCAATAAATTCATCTTCCCTCCGTATGAATTTTCGGTAGCGGACAGTATGGTGACTAATTTCCATACGCCGATGTCGACTATGTTGATGATGACTGCCGCTTTCGGCGGATACGATCTGATCATGGAAGCGTATAACCAAGCGATCAAAGAGGGATACCGTTTCGGAGCTTACGGCGACGCGATGCTGATCATCTGATTTGTCACGCATGACACACAACGTATATCTTAGCCTGGGGTCGAATCTCGGAAACCGGGAGGAAAACCTCGAAAAGGCGATGCAACTTCTTGAAAAGCGGGCCGGGAAAATTATTTCCCGATCCGCTTTTTATCATACCCTACCATGGGGCTTCGAATCGGAAAATGGGTTCGTAAACAATTGCATCGCTCTCGAAACGGAGTTGCAACCGCAGACTCTGCTCGAACAGACCAAAGAGATTGAAATCGAAGTGGGGCGCACCGCCAAAAGCAACGGATCGTATGCCGATCGCGTAATCGACATCGACATTCTGCTGTACGATGACGAACGGATCGACCTTCCCGACTTGAAGATTCCACATCCGCTGATGCATCTGCGCGACTTCGTGCTGCTTCCGCTGAGGGAGATCGCACCCGATCTGCAACATCCGGTATTTGTGAAAACTATTGATGAACTCACAAAACTTCTTGAAAAATAAACTGTGAATGAAAAAATAGTTACTTTTGCATCGAATTGAAAGAATGTGGACGGATTTGGCCGCTTGCAACCACTTAAAAAAATGCTAAAGATCAAGTCATGACTCCATGACTTCCTACATTTTCAGCCAAACCCACCCTATTATTCTTCCGATACGTTTATTTTTTGCCGGAATTTCAACTCTAGCCGCTTTTCGCTACGTCTGCGTACGGATCGCTATGGAATCGAGTTTCGACAGAGTTTATCATTAACCCTGATATTTTACTTATTGGTATGAATTATTTATTCACCTCAGAATCGGTGTCGGAAGGACACCCGGATAAAGTAGCCGATCAGATATCGGATGCTTTGCTTGATGAGTTCTTGGCACAGGATGCCGACTCAAAAGTAGCTTGCGAAACGCTTGTAACGACCGGACAGGTTGTTCTTGCCGGTGAAGTAAAATCAAACGCTTACGTTGATTTGATGGAAACCGTGCGTGGTGTGATCAACCGCATCGGTTATACGAAAAGCGAATACAAATTTGATGGCGATTCGTGTGGCGTATTCTCTGCGATCCACGAACAGTCGGCAGATATCAACCGTGGTGTTGAACGTGAAAACCCATACGATCAGGGAGCCGGCGACCAAGGAATGATGTTCGGTTACGCTTGTAACGAAACAGACGCCTATATGCCGCTTTCTCTGAATCTATCGCATATCCTGCTTCAGGAACTGGCTGCAATCCGCCGCGAAGGAAAAGAGATGACTTACCTTCGTCCGGACTCAAAATCGCAGGTTACGGTTGAATACAACGAGAAGCACGAACCGGTACGCATCCACACGATCGTTGTATCGACACAACACGACGATTTCGTGACTCCGGAGAACGACAGCATCGAAGCCCAGCTTGCTGCGGATGAGAAAATGCTCGAAGTGATCCGCGAGGATGTGAAGAACATTCTTCTTCCGCGTGTTATCGCTCGTCTTCCGGAACGCGTAAAAGCGATGTTCGACGATCAGCTGATTCTTCACGTAAACCCGACCGGGAAATTCGTGATCGGCGGTCCTCACGGAGATACCGGATTGACAGGCCGTAAGATCATCGTTGATACATACGGTGGAAAAGGTGCTCACGGTGGTGGCGCATTCTCCGGAAAAGATCCGAGCAAGGTAGACCGTTCGGCAGCTTACGCGGCGCGTCATATCGCGAAAAACCTGGTAGCAGCAGGTGTTTCCGACGAAGTGCTGGTACAGGTTGCTTATGCGATCGGTGTAGCCCAGCCGGTAAGCCTTTTGATCGATACGTATGGCAAATCGAAAGTGAGCCAGACCGACGCAGAGATCGCAGACAAAGTGTTGAAGATTTTCGACATGCGTCCGAAAGCGATCGAAGAGCGTTTCAAGCTTCGTAACCCGATCTATCAGGAAACGGCTTCTTACGGACATTTGGGTCGTACGCCTCGTATCGTGACGAAAACGTTCACATCCAAATACCTTCAGGTTCCTATCGTTAAAGAAGTGGAACTGTTCACTTGGGAAAAACTCGACTATGTCGATCAGATAAAGGATGCATTCGGTCTGTAAAACTTGTTTTATCCGGAAGAGAGAAAGAATCGTTCCGACGATTCCCGATCAAATCTTATGTTTTAAGTCTAACTGCATTAATGATTAGAAAAAGCAGACGCCGTTCGGAAAGAATTCTTTCCGTTACGGCGTCTTTTTTATTCGCCAGATGATTATTTTTGTAATCAACATACGTAAATACAGATCTATGTACAGATTTATTACCCTGTTTTGTCTGATCGGTCTTCTTGCGACCGGATGTAGTACGAAACCGAAAAATACACCGGTGCAACCGAAGTACGTTTTTGTCAGCGGTGAGACGCAACCCGGTCCGGAATCATTCTTCGCCACTGTGATGGATGCCGACGGAGCGATCCGTTTCGATACGATCGCGGTCAATCAGGAAGGCGTGTTCCGCTACCGTACGCTATCCGATTCTTTGATTCAATTGAATCTGTTTTATAAAGGATGGGAAAATAGCGCAGAGTTTTATCTGAAAAATCAGGATACGATCAATCTGATGATCTGGCCCGACTCGATTCCGGCCATACGCGTATCGGGCGATACGGTCAATACGCTTCTCTACACGTTCATCAACCGATACGGATCGGTTTTGAATGAATTACGACTGAATATCGCCGCGAACGGTTACTCGGGAATGAGCCCCGCGTCGGATTCGTTACGCACGGCAATGATCGGCCACATCAAGGAGTTCTGTCAGAAACACCCGGCCAACCCGGCTTCGTCGGTCGTGATCCGCGAGTGTTTGCCGCTGTTCCAAAACGAATTTGAAATCGAATCGATGCTGAACCTCTTGCAGAGTGAGGGATCCCCGAGATTGATCCGAAATCAGATCGCCGAATATATAGCCGTAGCCGATACGCTGACGCTCAACCGGAAATTGCCGTTGGTATCTTGCCGCAACACCGACGGGAAAAAGGTGTCGCTGCATGAGACGCTCAAGTCGTATACGCTGTTTACGTTTTGGGCGAGTTGGGACAAACAATCGATAGCGAAAGTAAAAAGCGCCATGAAACTGAAGGAAACACTTCGAAACAGTCGGTTCGAAATCGTAAACATATCGCTCGACAACAACGACTCGATCTGGGAAAAGGCTCTGAAAGATCAGAAAATAACAGGGCGTAACTTCCGCCTTTCGCTGGGATTCGCCGATGAGATCGTCGGGAAATTCGGAATCCATACCATTCCTGAAACGATTCTGACCGATACGAATATGATTGTCGTTCAGAAAAACATGCCGAACGAACAGCTGAAAAAATACCTCGAAGAGAAGGTTCTTCCCGCTTCGAAAAAGAAATAACGGATCATTTTAAACGATCGGTCTGAAACGGACGATCTGATTTTTATCGCTGAGATAAGATCGGATCGTCCGTTTTCCGTTTCATCCCACGAAAGAATCAGCAACTATTCGCAACCTTATTTTGTTGTATAAAAATAATCTTCGTACAACCTTATATCGGATGCTTGTAAAAACCTATGCTTCTGCAGTGCAAGGAATTGATGCAGAAATCGTCACGTGTGAAATCAGCAGTTCTTCCGGAATACGTATTTTGATGGTGGGACTTCCCGACATAACCGTTCGGGAAAGCCGGGATCGGATCCAGGCCGCCGTCGAACACATCGGAATTAAATTTCCCCGCAAACAGATCGTGGTCAATCTCTCTCCAGCCGATTTGCGGAAAGAGGGTGCTCAATACGACCTTCCGCTCGCCATCGGGATTCTGGCTTCTTCCGAACTGGTCTCGACCGATCGGTTGGAAGAGTTCCTGATTGTAGGCGAACTATCGCTCGACGGATATATAAAACCCGTGAAAGGTGCGCTCCCAATAGCAATCAAAGCACGCGAACAGAAGTTTCGCGGAATCATTCTTCCCAAAGAGAATGCGCGCGAAGCGGCTGTTGTAAACAATCTGGAAGTATACGGAGTATCGCATCTGAAGGAGGTGATCGAATTCCTCAACGGGAAAGCCGAACTTCACCCTCTTGAAATCAATACGCGCGAAGAGTTCCGAAACGCCACCTGCACCTATGATCTGGATTTTGAGGACGTGAAAGGGCAAGACTCGGTGAAACGGGCGTTTGAAGTGGCGGCGGCAGGTGGCCATAACCTGATTATGGTAGGCCCTCCCGGATCGGGAAAATCCATGATGGCCAAACGCCTCCCCTCCATCCTACCACCGCTGACGATGGGCGAATCGCTCGAAACCACTAAGATTCATTCCGTTTCGGGATATAAGCTCAAGAAAGGGCTGATTACGCAGCGACCGTTTCGCGCGCCTCATCATACCATCTCGCAAGTAGCTCTCATCGGCGGTGGCGCCAATCCCGCTCCCGGAGAAGTATCGCTCGCACACAACGGTGTTTTGTTTCTGGACGAACTTCCGGAGTTTTCCCGTCAGGTGCTCGAAGTGTTGCGCCAACCGTTGGAGGACCGGAAGATCTGCATCTCCAGAGCCCGGTCTACCGTCACCTACCCTTCGGGGCTGATGCTGGTAGCATCGATGAATCCCTGCCCCTGCGGTTACTACAATCACCCGTCGCGCGAATGTGTCTGCAACGGACAGTCGGTCAAGAAATATCTGAATCGGATTTCCGGCCCGCTACTCGACCGAATCGACATTCAGATCGAGATCGTACCGGTGCCTTTCGAAGACATCTCCTCTACCCGTACGGGCGAATCGAGTCAATCCATCCGCGACCGGGTAATAAAAGCCCGACAGATCCAGGAAGATCGCTTCCGGGATGAGAAAGGGATCTATTGCAACGCTCAGATGAACACCAAGCTATTGAACCGTTTCGCCCTTCCCGACAAAGAGGGTCTGAAACGGTTGAAACAGGCGATGCAGGCCTTCTCGCTGTCGGCTCGCGCCTACGACAGGATTCTAAAAGTAGCACGCACGATCGCCGATCTCGAAGATTCGGAAAACATATCGGTGAAACACATTTCGGAAGCGATCGGATATCGGAATCTCGATCGTGAAAATTGGGCTTAACAAAAAGTAGTATGGATCATAAAACAACCATCCCTTTCGGCAGTCAGACAATCGAAACGCTGGAAGACATCCTTCCCGAAAACGGAACCTTGAAGATTCTGTTTATCGGCCGTACACCGAGTTTGAAAAGCGTTCGCGTAGGACACTATTTTCAGGGAAGCAGAGGAAGCTATTTCTGGAAAGTCTTGAAAGAAACGGGCATTCTGAAGGTTCCGCAAGACGAATTTCCCGACGATTCGCTTCTGGCGAACGGTTACGGAATTACACACATCTCCAAAATACCTTGCGAATATCAGAACTTCACCGCTGCCGAAGCGTTTATCGGCTATGGGTCGCTGATGGAAAAGATCGACCGATATCGCCCCGAACTGATCGTATTCACCTATAAGAATGCGCTCGACCGGATCTTGACGGCCATCAAACACAAGATACCCACCGAATATGGTTTCAATCCCGATTGCGATCCGCTGTTTCATTCGGCGGTATTCGTATTTCCGATGCCGGGTACGCCCTGCACACGCGCTCAATCGGCAATCGCTATGAACGATCTTCTGAATTTTCTGAAGATAACCCCTCCGAAAGGATAATGATTTCAGGAAAGATCGCGAATCGATCCGAGCCTTTTCTTTCGCTTTCTGCCTGTTATCTTGAACATTCACTCCCGCACACTGCTTCTATTTAATTATATTTGCAGATACAATTTGAGTGCGCTCTCTTGCGCGCAGGTATCTTCATATTCAATTAATAAATAATCAGACAGTGGCTAAATCTGTGGTGGAAACACCTTTGATGAAACAATATTACGAAATGAAAGGGATGCATCCCGATGCGATCCTTTTGTTTCGTGTAGGCGATTTTTACGAAACATTCTCTGAAGACGCCATCTCGACTTCCGAAATTCTCGGTATCACACTCACCCGCCGTGCCAACGGTTCGGCATCGTACGTCGAACTGGCCGGATTTCCCCATCATGCCTTGGATACATATTTGCCCAAACTGGTTCGTGCCGGAAAAAGGGTAGCTATTTGCGAACAGCTCGAAGATCCGAAACTCACCAAGAAACTGGTGAAACGGGGTATCACTGAGCTGGTCACGCCGGGCGTATCGATCAACGACAACATCCTGAATCATCGCGAAAACAACTTCCTGGCCGGAGTTCATTTCGGAACCGGAAAACAGGATATGGGCGTATCGTTTCTGGATATTTCGACGGGCGAATTCATGACTGCCGAAGGAAACGCGGATTATATCGACAAACTTCTGAATAGCTTCGTTCCGAAAGAGGTCCTTTTCGAAAGAGGAAAGAAAGCCCGTTTCGAAGAACTGTTCGGCAATCGATTCTTTACGTTCGAACTTGATGACTGGATCTTTACGGCCGATGCCGCTCGAGATCGGTTATTGAAACAGTTTGAGACGAAAAACCTGAAAGGATTCGGAATCGATCATCTGAAAAACGGAGTTATCGCAGCCGGATCATTGCTCCATTATCTCGATATCACGCAACATAATCAGACCTCTCACATCAACTCCCTGTCGCGAATCGAACAGGAAGGTTACGTGCGTCTGGATAAATTTACCATCCGAAGCCTGGAGTTGGCGGGAAGCATGAACGAAGGGGGTAGCTCGCTGTTGAATATCATCGATCGCACCACCTCTCCGATGGGTGCTCGCCTGCTGCGCAGATGGGTGCTTTTCCCATTGAAAGACGTTTCTCCGATTGTAGAACGCCATGCGGTAGTGGAATATTTCTTCAAAAACCCCGAGTTCAAAGAGGTGATCGAAGAGAATCTGCATCTGATCGGCGACCTGGAACGCATCATCTCCAAAGTTGCCGTAGGCCGCATCAATCCGCGCGAAGTAGCTCAATTGCGCGTAGCGCTGGCAGCCCTTGTTCCGATCAAAAAGATCTGTATGGAAGCCGACGAACCGTCTTTGCAACGCATCGGCGATCACATCCATCTCTGCGAAATGATTCGAGATCGCATCGAAAAAGAGGTTAACAACGATCCGCCCGCATTGCTCAACCGAGGTGGCGTGATTCGTGCGGGTGTCAATGAAGAGCTCGATTCCTTGCGCGACATGGCTTATTCGGGCAAAGACTATCTGCTTAAGATTCAACAACGCGAAATAGAACATACCGGAATCCCGAGCCTGAAAATCAGTTTCAACAACGTTTTCGGCTATTACATCGAGGTCCGCAACACCCATAAAGACAAGGTTCCTGCCGAATGGATCCGAAAACAGACGCTCGTAAGTGCCGAACGTTATATCACGCAGGAGCTGAAAGAGTATGAAGAAAAGATTCTGGGAGCCGAAGAAAAGATTCTCGCGCTCGAGACTCGTCTGTTCAACGACATCGTATTGAGTCTGGTCGAATATATTCCCAACATTCAGCACAATGCCGCGATGATCGGACGTATCGACTGTCTGCTCTCTTTCGCTCGCATCGCTGCCGAAAACAGATACGTTCGTCCTGAAATCAACGAGTCTTTGATACTCGATATCCGTCAGGGACGCCATCCGGTGATTGAAAAGCAATTGCCTCCGGGCGAAAGCTACATCGCCAACGACGTATATCTCGACAATGATTCCCAACAGATCATCATGATCACCGGTCCCAACATGGCCGGTAAATCGGCTCTTCTCCGTCAGACCGCACTGATCACCCTATTGGCTCAGATCGGAAGTTTCGTTCCGGCAGAGTCGGCAAAGATCGGATTGGTCGATAAGATCTTTACCCGTGTGGGAGCGTCGGATAACATCTCGGTCGGAGAATCCACGTTCATGGTAGAAATGAACGAGGCTTCGGATATCCTCAACAACATCTCCGAGCGAAGTCTTATCTTGTTCGACGAGTTGGGACGCGGCACCAGTACCTACGACGGTATTTCCATCGCCTGGGCAATCGTAGAGCATATTCACGAAAATCCGAAAGGACGTGCCAAAACGCTCTTTGCGACTCACTACCACGAATTGAACGAAATGGAGAAGACATTCCCGCGCATCGTCAATTTCAATGTATCGGTCAAAGAGGTTGAAAACAAAGTGATCTTCCTGCGCAAACTCGTCAAAGGCGGAAGCGAACACAGCTTCGGGATTCATGTGGCGAAGATGGCCGGAATGCCGAAAAGTATCGTAAAACGAGCTAACTCCATATTAGGACAACTGGAAAATGAAAACCGAAAAGGCAATATCGCCAAACCGGTCAAAGAGATCAGTTCCCATCGAGAAGGGATGCAATTGAGCTTCTTTCAGCTGGACGATCCGGTGTTGAGTCAGATTCGCGATGAGATAAAAAATATCGATATCAACAATCTTACCCCCATCGAAGCGCTCAATAAACTCAACGAAATCCGTAAGATCGTTACCGGACGATGATTTTTCTTGTTCGCACAAAATAAGATTCCCCCGAATGAATCAGCCATCCTGCTATTCATTCGGGGGAATCTGTTTTTATTCTGTTTTCGTCGGTTACGATCAAGCGACCGAGACGTTCAATCCTGCTTTTCTGAATTTTTCAGCGATCGCTTCCAACTCCTCCTTGCTTACTTTTTGCAGATTCTTTTCCGGTGTCGGGCGATCCAGCGAGTAGATCATCACTTGTTTCGGAGCGATCTTCAGGTAAGCGTTCAGCAAGCCGTCCACTTCTTCGTCCGTCGTATTATCTACTTTCTTACCGTTATGCACCCCGCGTAGAAACATGGTCTGTACGATCACGTTTCCGTCAAACCGAGCCAAATCCTTGATCACCCGATTGATATCGAACGATTCGGCATTCGGTTTATCGATCAGTTCAACCGTTTCCGGGAATACCGAATCCAGTTTCAGGATGTTATTATCGACCCGATTGAGTGTATCAAACACCTCTTGCTTATGAATGCGTGTCGAATTGGAAAGTACGCTGATCTTCGCGTTCGGGAAATACCGATCGCGTAGCTTAAACGTATCCTCCATAATCGCCGGAAACTCCGGATGCATCGTCGGTTCGCCGTTTCCTGCAAACGTAAAAACGTCCGGTGTCACGCCCTCTTCTTGCAGTTCGATCAATCGTTTCTCCAAAGCCTGACTCACGTCTTCCCGACTCGGAAGTTTTCCGCCTCGATGATCGGCGTTGTAACCGCATTCGCAATAAATGCAATCGAACGAACAAACCTTTCCGTTCACCGGAAGCAGGTTCACGCCGAGTGAAATCCCAAGGCGTCTACTTTTGATGGGGCCGAAGATCGTTTCTCCGAATAATGCTGGTGCCATATCTTTCTTGTTTCTATATATTACTTTCCGAAACTGTTTTTGTTCATTTCTCTCCGTTTATTTAAGAGCAATAAATACAGAGAGTCCTTCTCTACAAATGTAAAATAACTTTATGGGCAAAAAACAAAAAACACGGTTTTTGCTTCCTTAGAATTTGATTCGCAATTGCGTCCACAGATCCGTTTTGCTTTTTCCCTTAATTTTTTCCAGATCCGCTCCGATCTCCGTACGATCGAAATAACGCGTATTCGCCACTTTCAACCACAGACTCACGAATTTCAACGGGTCATACCGGAACGTTGCTGAGTAGCGAACGCCGTTCCCGTAAAACGAAGGCGATCCGAATCCGTAAAGAATCGTCTTTTCCTGAACGTATATCTTCGATGCCGTATCGTCCGTCTCAAAAATCGCAACCGATAAGTCGCTTTGAAGCGGAAAACTGCTTGCTCTGAATCCGAATGTCTGCCCGATCACTCCTCCTTTCGATCCCGTTCTCGACCCGAACCGATAGTATGTGCCGTCTGCAAACGTCTTAAAAAGAAATTGATCCCACAGATTACTCCGCAACGAGATTCCTCCCGTATGTTTTCGATAACTTTCAATCGCCCACTCTTCCGCTTCGGGCTGCGTATTGTTCTTATCTTTTTTCTTCATCCGATATCTTGCTGCGATTTGGATTCTATCATTCGGCCGATAACTGAATTGTGCCACGCCTTCCACGCCCGAGGATGGTGCGTTAATCCCGTATTTCACACCCGGAAAGCGAAAGAAATCAAATCCTCCTCCCAATTGAATGTTCCGCCCGGGTTTGCAGACCATTCCTACATATACGCCCGTTTCATTCGATAAATCGCTTCCTTCCGAAAAACTCTTCGCAAACCAACTGAAATAATCTTTCGCATAATAGCGTTGAATGAGCGTCAGCATAAAAATTCCCGACGATACGGTTTGCAGCGCGTTCATCGTGGCGACCCCTCCGTTGTGCGAAACTCCGGTCTCTCCGCGCAACAGGATCCGCTCGGTTCGAAATTGATAATCGCATGAAAGATTCACGATGTCGCTTCCCCGAAATCCATATCGGTTGTATTCTCGCAAGGGCGGATCATAGCGCATCCCGAAATGATGCCATACTCCGGTCACTCCGATCCGATATCGATAATCTCCGTAAGAAAGATGTACCCCCGACGTAATCAGATTCGCCCGGTTGCGCTTTTCCTCTTCCCGATCCAAACGGTGCATTCCGTCTTTCTTGATACCCTCGATGTGATGACAACCCAGGGTTGCGTCCAATTGTCGAAACGACCAGAAGGGTGTTAATAACCACCTCGAGAATTTGATTTGAGCGGCTATCCCCTGCATATAATTGTATTCGTCGGTCGATGTATGAGGCTTAATCGGCCCATTCATATGGAATAGATTTTGTATCCCGATACTTTTTCCGATATTGAATCCATTGTTGGTTACCAATCCGCACTCCTATGACAAC